>NZ_JBHYYB010000133.1:0-19600 GCF_042752535.1 Kitasatospora sp. NPDC059327
CCGAACAGGGCGATCAGGGTGTTGATGAGGCCGTGGTCGGGTTCGTAGAGCCATTTCCAGACGAGGCCGGCGACGACCATGGGGATGACGGCGGGCAGGACGGTGATGGTGCGCACGAGGCGGGCGGAGGTGAGTTCGCGGTTGGCGGCGATGGCGGTGGCGAGGGCGAGGGTGTAGGTGCCGGTGAGGGTGAGGGCGGTGAAGACGGCGGTGTTGAGGAGGCTTTGGCGGAAGGTGCCGGCGCCGAGGACGGTGCGGTAGTTCTCGGTGCCGACGAAGGTGCGTGGGCCCAGGAGGTTCCAGTGGTCGGTGCTGAGGAGCATCGACTGGACCATCGGGTAGAAGGTGAACCCGAGGATGATCAGGAGGGCGGGTGCCACGGACAGCCAACCGGCCAGGGCACCACGGGAACGCCACCGTCTTGGCCTCGGGGTCTTCGCCGCCCGGCTCGGGCCGCCCCCGGCGGCGGGGCCGCCGCCGGGGGGATGGTGCGGGGGGAGTTCGGTCGTGGTCGTCATCGGCTTTCCGTCACTCCTTGCCGAGGGCCTGGCCGACCGCCTCGTCGATGGTCTTCAGCGCCTTGTCGACGGGTGCCTGGCCGTTGACGCCGGCCACGATGTTGGCCTTCTGGGCGTCCCAGCGGGCCTGGAAGGCGTGGCGGTCCTGGAGCAGCAGGTCGGGGGTGTTGCGGCCGAGCTGCTCGAAGATGGCGTCCCAGTTGGGGTCGGCCTTGACCTTGCCCTCCACGGTGGCCTTCACCGCCGGGGCGACCTTGTCCAGGTCGTAGGGGAAGATCGCGCGGAAGTCCATGTACTGGGCGCTGCGCTCGGGTGAGGCCAGCCAGCGCATGAACACCCCCGCGCCGGCGAGGTTCTTGCTCGCGGAGCCGGCGACCAGGCTGTGGCCGCCGACCATCGAGCAGCCGCTCTTCGGGCCGGCCGGCATCGGCGCGATGGCCCACTTGCCGGCGACCTTCTCGCCACCGGCCTGGACGTTCGCGACGACGGACTGGAAGAACGGGAACATCGCCACGTCACCGCTGATGAAGCCGTTGAGGGCGCTGGTCCCGGTGGGCGAGATCTTCTCGGTGTAGAAGGACTTCATGTAGTCCATCGCGGTGCGCCCGGCCTCGGTGTTCTGGGTGGAGGTCTTGAAGTCGGGCGAGGTGAGGGAGCCGCCGGCCTGGCAGAGGAAGCTCTCCCAGGTGGAGTTGATGGCGTTGAGGTGGTCGTCCATGCCCTTGAACTGCCAGCCGCTGACCTTCTTGCCGGCCTCCGCGGACTTGGTGGTGATGGCGGCGGCGGTGGTCTTCAGCTCCTCCCAGGTCCTGGGCGGGGCGGTGAACCCGTACTGCTGGAGGATGTCGGTGCGGTAGAGCATCACGTCGACGTCGAAGTAGAGCGGGGCGCCGTACATCTTGCCGTCGTACTCGTCGACCTTGGCGAGGGGGAGGAACGTGCCGGTGTCGGCGGCGGTGTAGCCGAGCTTGTCGAGCGGGGCGAGCGCGCCGGACTTGAGGTAGTCGAGTTCGAGGCCGTTGTTCATCAGCCAGACGTCGGGGCCCTTGCCGGCGGCGATGGCCTGCTTGATCTTGTCGCGGCCGTCCTTCCACTCCAGCAGGGTGAGCTCGACCTTCACCTTGTCCTGGGAGGCGTTGAACTCCTCCACCAGCGCCTTGACCTTGGTGTCCTGGCCGATCCAGTAGGGCATCGACCAGAACGTGACGGTGGTCGGCCCGGCGGACTCGGAGGACCCGCCGGCGGCGGAGGAGCAGGCCGAGGCGGCGAGAGCGAGGGCGGACGCCAGCGAGACGGCGGCGACGAGTCTACGGCGGAGTGGTGCCATGGGTGGGTCTCCTTGTGCGACGGGCTGCGGCCGGGCCGGCCGCCCCGGTACGTGCGGGGGCAAGGACTGCGGGCCGGTTCGGCGTCCCGGGCGGCGAAACGCCACTGTCACGTACCGACCTGACGCGTAACGTATGCGATATACGAAATGAACGCCAGAGTGCGTTGCCGTTTCGTGTTCTTCGCGAGACCGTCCGTAGGTCTGAGCGCGCCATCGGATCGGGGATCCCGGCGCGTCGCACCCCGCCGGGTTCGGTGTGCCGGGGGCACCGATCCGCCGTCACCCCTGACGGGAAGATCACGGTGTGTCCGGCGGAGCCGGGTGGTTCTCCGGGGTCGGGCGGGTTCGGGGGGGATTCGCCGGAGGAGGTTCGGTGGCACCGCTGGTGCGGTCGCCCTCCATCGCCTACCGTGGCCCGCGGCGACGGACTCCGAGGGTCGCCGCCGCCCTCGCCGGGCGCCCGCGGCTCGCCGCGCGCCTTCGCTTCCGGGGGAATATCGCATACGATGAACGGGTGACACAGGCGAACTGGGCCCGGCTGCCCGCGGTGAAGAGCAAGGCTGACCTCGTCTACGACAGCCTGCGCGCTGCCATCGCCGACGGCGACCTCAAGCCGGGCGAGCGCATCAACATGGACGAGCTCGCCCGCAATCTGGGCGTGAGCAAGATCCCGATCCGCGAGGCCGTGAAGCGGCTGGAGGCGGAAGGTCTGGTGGCGTCCCGGGTCCACTCCGGGGTGACCGTCGCCGAGGTGGACGTCGCCGAGATGCGCGGGGTGTTCCTGGCCCGCGAGGCGATCGAGGGATTGGTCGCCGCCCTGGCCGCGGACCGTGTCACCGATGCCCAGCTGGCCGAACTGGACGCGGTCCAGCAGCAGATGCGGGGGCGGCTGGGCACGCGCTCCTTCCAGAAGCTCCCGGAGCTCAACTCCGACTTCCACCGGATCCTGGCCGAGGCCGCCGGCTACCGCGTGTTGGCGGAACTGACGGACCAACTGCTCCTCACCGTGCGCCGGCACCGGATCGCGGTGCCGGTCGACTCGGACAACTGGGCGCAGGTGATCGCCGAGCACGAGGAGATCATCGGCGCGCTCCGCCGCCGTGACGCCGATGCGGCGGCCCGGGCGGCCAAGGCCCACATCTCCGCGCAGGCCGACCACGAGGTCGCCGACAAGGTGTGACCGGCCGGGGCTCCCGGCGCGCGGGCCGTCCGGCCGGCTCCGCCCGCCCGAGGGGTCGGGCGGAGCCCGGGCCCGCCCCGGGTCGGAGGGGTTCGCCGCCGGCTCCGGACCGGAAGTCCTTGGTGGTCCGCAGGGTGCTGTCGTCGCCGATCTCGTGGAAGGTCCGCGCGTCGACGAGGCCCGTCGCCTCGGAGTCAGCTCGCCGCCGTCACCGCCACCGGCGAGGAGCCGCCGGGCACCAGCAGCCGGGGCTCCCCGCCGCCGTCCGCCGGGACGGTCCAGATGTCGGTGCCCTTGCCGTCCCGGCCGGGCAGCGCGTAGCCGAGGGTGCCCCCGTCGAGCCAGGCCGCCTGGTCGTCCACGCTGCGGGACTCGGCCAGCGGGTGCTCGCGCAGGTCGGCCAGGTCCAGGACGTGCAGCCGCCAGGGCGCGGCCGGGTCGGCCGAGACCTTCTTCTTGAAGGCGATCCGGGTGCCGTCCGGCGAGAGCGAGGGGCACTCGACGTTCTCCCGCAGGGTCCGGGCCGACCAGGCCCGGAGGTCCCCCTCGACGAGGTGGGTCCGGCCGCCGGTCGAGACGGTCGCGTAGAAGCGGTTGTCGTCGGCGGCGAAGGTGACGCCCCAGTAGTTGACGTCGGCGGCGTGGTGGCGGGTGTCGCCGACGGTCAGCGGGATGGACTCGATCGACTTGACCAGGTAGCCGGTGCGCAGGTCCAGGACGGACGTCCGGGTGGAGAAGCCGCTGACGGCGTACGAGTCCCCCACCGCGAACGTGGTCCAGGAGAGCAGCTGTCCGGAGGCCGACACCCGGGCCCGGTTCGGGATGCCGGGCACCGTCACGGTCTGGAGCTCGGTGAACCGCCGGTCGTAGACCACCGCCTGGGTGCGGGCCGGGACGCCGGGCAGCACCCGCAGGCACAGGGCGCGGTCCCCGGCGGCGTAGAACCGGGCGCAGGACGGTCCGTCCGGTGCCCCCTGGCTGCGGGCGACCCGCCCGGTGGCGGTGTCCCGGTAGTAGATCCCGGGCTCGTCCAGGGTGAACGAACTCTCCGCGGCGACGAGCCGGTGCCCGTCGCCGCGCTGTCCGGCGTGCAGCACGTACCCGAGCGAACCGCCCAGCAGCACCAGGACGGCGACGACCAGGATCGTCCAACGCGCCTTCATGAGACCTCCCGTCCCGGCAGGATCCGCCATGCGGCGGCGAGCGCGGCGGCCAGCGCGACCGCGGCCACCGTCAGGGCCGGGCGCGGCCCCCACCACGTCCAGGCCGCGCCGAACCCGGCCGCGCCGACCAGCCGGGCCAGCGCCTGGCCGGTCTGCAGCACCGCGAGTCCGCCCGCCCGGCCGTCCGGCGGCAGCACCGGCCCGGCGAGCGCCATCAGTACGCCGTCCGTGGCGGCGTAGAAGACCCCCAGGAGTACCAGGGTGAGTACGGCCGTCGCCCAACTCGGCGCGGCCGTCAGGGTGAGGTAGGCGGCGAGCAGGGCGCCGTGGCCGCAGAGGAACGGCGTGCGCCGCCCGGTCCGGTCCGCGAGCCGGCCCACGGGGACGGCCAGGAGCAGGTAGCAGGCCGCCGCGCCGAGCGGCAGCAGCGGGAAGAGCACGGCCGGCAGGTCCAGGCCGCGCTGGAGCAGCAGGTAGAGGAAGGAGTCGCCGATCGTCGCCGCCCCCAGCAGCGCGGCGGCCGTGACGACCCGCCGGAAGGCCGGATCGCCGAGCGCCCCGCTCCTGCGCCGGGCCGGCTTCGGCGCCGCGGTCCGGCCGGGCGCCGCCGCCCCGGCCGGGACGAACAGCACCAGCACCAGCACCCCGAGCAGCCCGGTGGCGAAGCTGACCACGAACACCGCGTCGTACGCGTCCGCCGTCGCCCACAGCACCGCGAACGCCACCAGCGGCCCCAGCAGCGCTCCCGTGGTGTCCATCGCGCGGTGCACGCCGAACGCCCGGCCGAGCGCCTCCGGTGGGGCGCTGAGCGAGATCAGCGCGTCCCGCGGGGCCGTTCGCAGGCCCTTGCCGAGCCGGTCGGCGGCCAGCGCGGCGGCGATCCCGCCGGCCGCCCCGCCGGCCAGCAGCAGCCCGAGCCGGGAGAGCGCCGAGAGGAGGTAGCCGACCCCGGCGACCGTCCGGTGCCGGCCGCCGCCCCGGTCGGCGAGCCGGCCGCCGAGCAGTCGGACCAGTGCCGTGGCGCCGTTGAACAGGCCGTCGAGGAAGCCGAATTGGAGGGGGGAGAGTCCGAGCCCCAGGACCAGGTAGAGCGGCAGCACGGCGGTGACCATCTCCGAGGAGACGTCGGTGACCAGGCTGACCGCGCCGAGCGCGACGACCGTGCCGGGGACGCGCCGCCCCGCCCCCGCGGGGAGGGGCGGCGCGTCCGGCCGGCGGCCGGTGGTGGCCAGGTACATCATCAGTGGCAGCTGTACTTCGGGCTGCTGTCCTTGACCTGGCCGTCGGTGCCGACGTAGCTCCAGCCGTACCCGGAGTCGGTGAAGTCCAGCTTCAGTACGCCGTACTCACCGCTGATCCGCTTCTGGCTGTTCGGCTGGACCTGCTCGATCGGGTACGGCTCGGCGCCGCCCATCCCGCCGACGATCTCGACGATCCCGTCCGCGGTGGCCTTGCCGTCCGGGTCCTGCGGGGCGAACCGCTCGTAGTGGTGGTCGTGCCCGTTCAGTACCAGGTCGGCCTTGGCGCCGTAGAGGATCTTCCACACCGGCCGGGAGACCGGGTCGTTGCCGTGTCCGCCCGAGGAGTACAGCGGGTGGTGCCAGTAGGCGGCGACGCACTTCTTCGCGTTGGCCGCCAGGTCGGCCTTCAGCCAGTCGATCTGGGCGCTCTGGTCGAAGGCGTTGGAGTCCAGCGCGACGAAGTGCCAGTTGCCCTCGTCGAAGCTGTACCAGCTCTTGCCCTGCGGGTAGGCGATGCTGCCGAAGTACGACTTGTACCCCACCAGCGGCCCGGCCGGGTCGTAGGTCTCGTGGTTGCCCGGCACCGGGTGGGTCTTCGCCTTGAACGCGCCCCAGCTCTTGTCGTAGTAGTCCCGGAAGTCCGACAACCGGGCGTCGTCGTACTGGTTGTCACCCATCGTCAGGTAGAAGCGCGGGCCGATCTGCTGGGCGATCGCGGCGGTCTTGGGGTGGGCGCAGGCGCTGTCCGAGGCGGTGCACTGGGCGGCGATGTCACCCGCCGCCACCACGGTGAACGCGCCGCCGGGCGGCGGTCCGCCGTCCAGCACGCCGTAGACCTCCATCTCGAACAGCGAGTACCCGTAGGCCGTCCCGCGCGCCGTGCCGTACAGCCGGACGTAGCGGCCCTTGCCGGCCAGCCCCGTCCAGTCGTCCGTCCCGCCGTTCCCGGCCTTCTCCTCCGCCACCGTCGTCCAGGTCACCCCGTCCGCGGAGACCTCCAGCCGGTACGCCTTCGCGTAGGCGGCCTCCCAGGTGAGCTTCACCCGCGAGACCCCGGCGTTCGCGCCGAGGTCCACCCGCAGCCACTGCGGGTCCTTGCCCTCCGTGCTCGCCCACCGGGTGCCGGCGTTCCCGTCGAACGCCTTCCCGGCCGCGTAGCCGGACCCCTCCGTGGACGAGGCCGTGGCGGCCTTCCCCTGCGAGAGCAGCGGATCGGCCGCCGCCCCCGCCCGCTCGGACCAACCGAGCACCAGACCGCCGAGCAACGCGAGCACGGCGGCGAACACACCGATACGAACAGGCCTTGCCGAGACACCAAGACGCATCCCTGGACTCCCTGACCTAGAGAAGACGGCGAGAGCTGGACACCGGCGCGCACAACGGACGAGCCCACCGGCCAAGCGGTGACCGCACCACCGCGGCGGCCGGGTCAGAGCTCTCGCTGAGCGCGTCACGCCCCGTCGGGTGCGGGCGCCGCGCCAAGCCGCCGGCTGACAGCGTAGTAGAAAGTAAAGTTTCCTATCAATGGGTGCGCGGGGCCGAACTTCCGTCCGGTTCCCGCCCCGTCGGCGCCGCCGGCCGGCCCGGAACGGGTCGGCCTGCCACGGGCACCGGCCCGGAGCGGCGGTGGACCGCATCCCGTCCGGTGCACGCGCCGTTCGCGCACCGTAAGGACGTGCCGCGTGGGTTCCCCCGGTGCGGGCTCCTACAGTGGCGGCACAGTCGGGCGAGAAAGGTGTATCCGTGATGGTCGATCAGAACGAGCTTCCCCGGGCCGAGATTGGTGTCATCGGCGGCTCCGGGCTCTACGAGCTGCTGGACGACGTGGTCGAGGTGCGGCTGGAGACGCCGTACGGCGAGCCGAGCGACGCGGTGGTCGTGGGGGAGGCGGCCGGCCGCCGGATCGCGTTCCTGCCCCGGCACGGGCGCGGGCACCGGATCCCGCCGCATCGGATCAACTACCGCGCGAACCTCTGGGCGCTGCACAGCCTGGGGGTGCGCCAGGTGGTGGCGCCGTGCGCGGTCGGCGGGCTCCGGTCGGAGTACGGGCCGGGCACGCTGCTCGTCCCCGACCAGTTCGTGGACCGGACCTCCGGGCGGACCCAGACGTTCTACGACGGTCTGCCGCTGCCGGACGGCACCGTGCCGGAGGTGGTGCACGTGTCGATGGCGGACCCGTACTGCCCGGCGGGTCGGCAGGTGGCGCTGGGGGCCGCCCGGGAGGCCGCCTGGGAGCCGGTCGACGGCGGCACGCTGGTGGTGATCGAGGGCCCGCGGTTCTCCACCCGCGCCGAGTCCCGCTGGTTCACCGCCAACGGTTGGTCGGTGGTCGGGATGACGGGGCACCCGGAGGCCGTCCTCGCCCGCGAACTCGGACTCTGCTACACCTCGTTGGCCCTCGTCACCGATCTCGACGCGGGGGTGGAGGCCGGTGCGGGCGTCACGCACACCGAGGTGCTGAAGGTCTTCGCCGGCAACGTCGAACGGCTGCGGACCGTGCTGTTCAAGGCGCTGGAGGCGCTGCCGGTCGTGCGGGAGTGCCCCTGCCCGCACGCCCTGGACGGTCTCACGACCGGTCTTCCCGGGGTGCCCGGCGCCTGACGGCCCACCCCCGGCGCCGCCACCGCCCGGCGAACGCGACCAGCAGCGCGAGCCCGGCGGTGGCGGCGAGCACCAGCAGCCAGTTGCGCAGGTACGGCAGCGGAAGCAACGACGGGTTGCCGTGGTCCTCGCCGGCGCGCAGCACGGCCGGCAGACCGACGGCCGTGACGGCCGCCGCGACGACCAGCCAGCCGCGCAGCACCGGCCCGCGCACCAGCGACGCGCCCAGCAGGCACACCAGCGGCACCCACAGCCCGTCGTGGATCACCAGCCCCCCGACCGCCCAGACCAGGACCTCCGAGGGATCGGTGAGGTAGGGGTCGCCGAGCATCCCGTAGAGGCCGTAGCCGATCAGGGCGAGCCCGGCCGTCAGCAGGGTGGCGCGGATCCCGGTCATACGATCACCTCGATCCGCTCGACCCACTTGGTCTGCAGGACGCCCGGCCGGTTCGGCGCGATGATCCGGGCGGGGAACCCGTGGTCGGCGGCCAGCACCTGGCCGTCGACCCGCAGGGCGAGCAGGCTGAGCGGATCCTCGACGTACGGAGCGGGCATCTCCATCACCCGGTACGGCCCCGCGGCCTCCAGCGAGGTGACCCGCACGGCCGAGCCCGCCGGGGCACCGGCCCGGCGCACCAGGTCGATCACCCGGACCCCGGTCCACCGGGCGGTGGCGCTCCAGCCCTCCACGCACGAGATGGGCAACTCCACCTCGTACTGGGGCAGTTCGCCGAGCTCGGCGAGGCTGAGCCGGTACGGGCTGGGTCCGTCGACCCGCAGCCGCCAGTCGGCGGCCACCGTGACCGTCCCGGCCTGGGCGGCCGTGCGGTTCACCGGCAGGCCCTGCGGGCCGAGGTCGGGGCGGCGCGGGGCGAGCAGGTCCAGGGACCGCAGCCAGGGCACGGTCTGGCCGGCGGTGACGAGGGTGACGGCGCCGGCCGCCGCGGTGGTGGCGGCGAGGAAGGCGCGACGCTGGGAGAGGGCCGGGACGGCCCGGCGCCACCAGTGCGCGGCGATGAGCGGCGCCTTGACGGCGAGATGGACCAGCAGGCCACCGGTCGCCAGCCAGCCCAGCCAGAAGTGGGTCTGCCGGAACGGGAACGGCCACGGGTACCACTGCAGGGTGTTCAGCAGCCCGGTGAACAACTCCAGCAGCAGGGCGGCGACCAGCACGGCGATGCCGAGCCGCTCCAGGGCGTGCGACACGCTGCGCGCCGGCGGCCACTCGAACAGCCGCGGGTAGACCGCCCACAGCTTCGCGCCGGCCAGCGGGATCGCGGCCAGACCGCTGATCACGTGCAGCCCTTGGGTGACCCGGTAGCCGTTCACCGGCCGGGTGGGGAGGTGCCCGGCCGACCAGCCGGGCGGATCCTGGAGCAGATGGCTGGTCAGTCCGGTCAGGAAGCAGACCAGCAGGGCCGCGCCCAGCCAGCGGCCGACGGCGACCACCGTCCGGGGCTCGTGGAGCGGTGAGCTGAACGCCCCGGCCCGGAACGGTCCTCGCCGCAGGAATGCCGGGGGAGCCGGCAGCGGGGGGTCGTAGCGGCGGCGGGGCGGGGTGCCGGAGTCGGCGGGTTCGGATTCCACCCGCTCATCGAAGCGCCCCGGCGTGCTCCGGCGGCGCTACGACGTGCTTACGGAATCCGAACGGCGGCCTCGTCACCGGGCCCGCCCGCCCGGGCCGGTGGGAGGGTGGCCGCTGTGACCCCCCGTACCGTGCTGCCCTGCCTGTCCGCCCTCGCCGCCCTCGTCGCCGCCCTCGCGCTGACCGTCGCCGGGGCCGGCGCCCTCCCGCTCCCCGCCTGGTACGTCCTCGACACGGCCCTCTTCGCCGTCGCGGTGCTGCTGCTGCGCGAGGTGCCCGACCGGCAGGTCGTGCCGCTGGTCCTGGCCGGCAGCGTCGCGGTGGCCGCCGTCGGGCTGCTGGCGCCGCCGCGCACCAGCGACGACGCCTACCGCTACGTGTGGGACGGGCGGGTCCAGGCCGCCGGGATCTCGCCCTACGCGCACACCCCGGACGATCCGGCGCTGGCGCGGCTGCGCGATCCCGGCCTCTTCCCGGTGGGCGACGGGTGCACGGGCTGGGACGAGCGGCGCACCTCGGCGGGGGACTGCACCCGGATCAACCGGCCCGCCGTGCACACCATCTACCCGCCGGTGGCGCAGGTGTGGTTCCTCGCGGTCCACCCGCTCGGCGGCGGCGTCCGCGGGGTGCAGGTCGGCGGGGCGGTGCTGGCGGTGGCGACCACCGGTCTGCTGCTCGCCGTGGGGCGGGAGCGACGGCGGGCCGCGCTGTTGGGGTGGTTCCCGGGGGTGACGGTGTGGGCGGTCAACGACGCGCACGTGGACACGCTCGGCGCCCTGCTGACGGTCGCCGGGCTCGGCTGCGCGGCGCGCGGACGGCCGGTCCGCGGCGGACTCCTGCTGGGCGGCGCGGTCGCGACCAAGCTGCTGCCGGCCCTCGCCCTCACCGGTGCGCTGTCCGGCCTCTCGCTCCGTCGGCCGACCCGCGACGACCTGCTGCTCGTCGGGTCCGCCGTAGGGGCCTTCGCCCTCGCCTACCTCCCGTACGTGCTGGCCTCGGGCACCTCGGTGCTGGGCTACCTGCCGGGCTACCTGAAGGAGGAGGGCTACGAGCAGGGGCACCTCGACCGGTTCGGGCTGCTGCGCCTGGTGCTTCCGGACGGTCTCGCGCCCTGGGGGGCGGCACTCGTCCTCGGGGCCGTGGTGGTCCGGGTGCTGCGCCGGGGCGACCGGCACCGGCCGTGGGCCGGCGCGCTCCTGGTGACGGGCTCGGCGCTGCTGCTGGTGGCGCCGGCCTACCCCTGGTACGGGCTGCTGGTGGTGGCGCTGGTCGCACTCGACGGCCGGTGGGAGTGGCTGGCCGTCCCGGCGGCGGGGCAGGCGCTCTACCTGACGGGAGGCCAGGACGCGCAGCGGATCGCCTACGGGGCGGCGCTGTGCGTCGTGCTGCTGGTCCCGCTGCTGCGGCAGCGCCGCGCCGGCCGGGTGGCCGTGGCGGTGGGCGGCGGGAACTGACGGCCGGGCGGCGGCCCGGCCCGGCCCGGTGAGGGGCGCGGACCGGGCCGGTAGGGGATCCGCCCGGGGGAGCGGCCGTTGCGGAGCGGAACGCGTCAGCGCGTTCCGACCGCCCGTTCGAAGGCGAGGAAGCGGCGGCCGTGGGAGGACCAGCGGTCCGTCTCGACGAACCCGACGCGGCCGGCCCGACGGGCGGTGGCCGCCGCGCCGCAGCGGGCCCAGGCGAACGACGGCCCGAGCCGCCCGTGCGGTCCCTCGACCCGGACGGTGCTCCGCTCGTCGATCTCCCGCGGGTCCACCTCCACCAGCAACACACCTCCGGGAGCGAGGAGTTCGGCGCTTCGGGCGAGCAGGAGGCCCGGGTCGCCGCCGATGCCGAGGTTGCCGTCGGCGAGGAGCGCGCCACCCCACCGGCCCTCCCCGGGCAGCCGGTCGAACACCGACCGGCACAGGGCCGGCCCGCCCAGGCTCCGGGTCCGGGCCACCGCCGCGTCGGTGATGTCGACACCGAGCGCCGGTACGCCCAGGCCCAGCAGAGCCGCGACGAGCCGGCCGGGGCCGCAGCCGAGGTCCACCACCGGTGCGCTCAGCCGGGTGAGGCGCAGCAGCAGGCCGTGATCGGCCCCGGCGGCCGGCGCGCACCAGCGGTCGATGTCGAGCGGGATGCGCCGGCCATCCTCGCGGCGCAGCCACAGCGGCCCCCGCCCGGCGCGGACGGCCTCGGCGAACGGGTCGTCCACCCAGGGGGCGGCGGCGACGCTCACGCCGTCATCTCCGGGGCGACCCCGATCGCGCGCAGCCGGGCCGCGAACCGGCCGCCCGGGGCCTCGGCGGCCACCTGGAGGGCGTCGCGAAAGGTGTCCACGTCGGTCAGGACCGGGAGACGGCGGACCGTCAGCCGCTCCGCGGCCAGCCGGTCGAGCAGGGCCTGCCCGGTCCCGGCGGTGGACATCGGCAGGCCCAGGAGCAGCCGGTCGGCCAGCCGCGCGGTGGGCCCGGCCAGTCCGAGGGCCCAGAACCCGCCGTCCCCGGCCGGGCCGAACCAGGCGTCGACGCCCGGGCGGTGGGCGGGCGACAGGGGCTCCGCCAGGACGGCCGGGTCCAGCTGCGGCGTGTCCATCCCGACCAGCAGGGCGGGCGCGTCCGGGGCGATCCGGGCGGCGTGCGCGAACGCGGCCGCGAGCCGTGCGTCCAGTCCGCCGCCCGACTGCGGCACGACCTGCCACCCGGGCGGCAGCCAGGGGCCGGGCTCGCCGTCCAGGACCAGCAGCCGACGGCCGGCCGGTACCCGGCCGAGGGTGTCGAGGGTGTCCGCGAGGGCGGCCTCGGCCAGCGCCGCCGCCTGCTCGGGCGTGCAGGGCGGGGTGAGACGGGTCTTCACCCGCCCGGGGACGGGTGACTTGGCGATCACCAGCAGCGTCGGGGGCGGCGCGGCCAGGACGGCCCGCATGTCCCGGACGGCCTGCCGGGTGCCGCGCAGGGTGCCGGTGACCTTGGAGCGACCACTGCGCGGCAGGTAGTCGACGGAGGTCTCGGCGATCCGCATCCCGGCGGCCGACACGGCGAGCACCATCTCCAGGGGGTAGCCGGAGCGACGGTCGCCCAGGCCCAGCGCCAGCAGCCGCTCACGGCGGGCGGCGCGCATCGGCCCGAGGTCGTGCAGCGGCGCCCCCGTCCTCGCCCGCAGCCGGCGGGCCAGGACGGCATTGGCCAGCCGGGCGTGCGGCGGCCAGGCCCCGGCGGCCGACGGGCGGCGCCGGCCGAGCACCAGGTCCGCCGCGCCGGAGGCGACCGGGGTGGTGACACGCGGCAGCTGGGCCGGGTCGAGTGAGCCGTCGCAGTCCATGAAGCAGACGAGCTCGGCGGTGGCGGCGAGGAGGCCTGCGTGGCAGGCGGCGCCGAACCCGCGTCGCGGCTCCTCGACGACCGTCGCGCCCAGCGAGCGCGCCAGCTCGGCGGAGCCGTCGCGGGAGCCGTTGTCGACGACGATCGCCCGCCAGCCCGGGGGGACGCGCCCCAGGACCCAGGGCAGGGCCTCGGCCTCGTCGAGACAGGGCAGGATCACATCGGCGGGTGGCCGTGGGGGGAGGGGAGGGATCACGCCGGTCACGCTAGCGGCGGCCGGCCCGGTGGCGGCCGAACCGCGCCCTTACGGAAGTCCTACGGCGGATCGCGCGGGCCCGCCCGGCCGTCCCGGCCCGCCGCCTCTTTGCCGCGCCGTCCCGCCCGGGGCCGCGATCTTACGGAACGCGAACGTGCGCCCCGGCCGGGCCCCCGGCCCCGGGCGCTGCTCGTATCCTCGGCGAGGTGAACCAGAGCCCCGCTTCCGCCGGCCCGCCGGACCCCGCCCGCATCCTGGTGGTCGACGACGACCTGACCGTGGGCGAGGTCGTCGCCGGCTACCTCACCCGGTCCGGGCACCGGGTCGACCGGGCCTGCGACGGTGACCAGGGCCTCGCCCTGGCCCGCGCCCACCGCCCCGACCTGGTGGTCCTGGACCTCATGCTGCCCGGGATCGACGGTCTGGAGGTCCTGCGCCGACTGCGCGCCACCGAGGACGGCGCGGACCTGCCCGTGGTCATGCTCACCGCCAAGGGTGACGAGGCCGACCGTGTCCTGGGCCTGGAACTGGGCGCCGACGACTACGTCACCAAGCCGTTCAGCCCGCGGGAACTCGTCCTGCGCGTCCAGTCCGTCCTGCGCCGCTCCCGCGCCGCCGCTCCGGCGGCCGCGCAGCCGGTGCCGCTGGCCTCGGGCGACATCAGGCTCGACCCGCAGGCCCGCCGGGCCCACCGCGGCGCGCGCGAACTCACGCTCACACTGCGGGAGTTCGACCTGCTCGCGTTCCTCCTCCGGCACCCCCGGACGGTCTTCGCCCGGCAGGAGCTGATGCAGCGGGTCTGGGGCTGGGAGTTCGGCGACCTGTCCACCGTCACCGTCCACGTCCGCCGACTGCGGGAGAAGATCGAGGACGACCCCGCCGCACCGACGCTGGTCACCACGGTCTGGGGCGTCGGCTACCGCTACGACCCCGTGACGGACGCGACGGACGAGACGGACGGCCCGGCATGAAGGACCTGCTGCTGATCGCCCTGTTCGCCGGGCTCGGCGCCACCGGTGCCGGCCTGCTCGGCTGGGTGGCCGTGCGACTGCTGCGCCGTCGCTCGATGGCGCTCTCGCTCTTCTGCGTCGCCGTCGTCACCGTTCTCGCGGTCACCTCCGGGACGTTCGCCGTGGCCCAGGCGATGTTCCTGTCCGGCCACGACCTCGGTGTGGTGATAACCGTGCTCGGCATGGCCTCCGTGGTCTCGCTGCTCACGGCCGCGCTGCTCGGGCGCCAGGCGGTGGCCGGCAGCCGGGCGCTGACGGCGGCCGCCCGGACCGTCGGGAGCGACACCGGCTTCACCGCGCCGGACCATCCACTCGCGCTCGAACTGGCCCAGCTCAGCGGGGAACTCGCGGCCACCAGCGCCCGGCTCGCCGAGTCCCGGGCCCGCACCCGGGCACTGGACGCCTCGCGGCGCGAGCTGATCGCCTGGATCTCCCACGATCTGCGCACCCCGCTGGCCGGGCTGCGCGCGATGGCCGAGGCACTGGAGGACGGGGTCGCCGACCGGCCGGAGCACTACCTGAGACGGATCCGCGCCGAGGTCGAGCGCCTCACCGGGATGGTCGACGACCTCTTCGAGCTCTCCCGGATCCAGGCCGGTGCGCTGTCCCTCTCGCTGTCCCGGGTCTCCGTCTACGACCTGGTCGACGACGCCCTGGCCGGCGCCCATCCACTGGCCCGGCAGCGCGGCGTCCGCTTGGAGGGCGGTCAGGTCGCCGCCGAGCCGGTCGAGGTGGACAGCCGGGAGATCACCCGGGTGCTCGGCAACCTCCTGGTCAACGCGATCCGCTCGACGCCCGAGGACGGCGTGGTCGCCGTCTCGGCCCGTCGCGAGGTGGACGAGGTGGTGCTCTCGGTCACCGACGGCTGCGGCGGCATCCCGGAGCAGGACCTCGCCCGGGTGTTCGAGACCGGCTGGCGCGGCAGCTCCGCCCGCACCCCGCGCCGAGATCCCGACGAGGCGGTGGACAACGGGCCCGGCGAGAGCGGGGTCGGGGACAGCGGGGCCGGGCTGGGCCTGGCCATCGTCCGGGGCATCGTCGAGGCGCACGCCGGTCGCGCCCGGGTGCACAACGTCACCGGGGGCTGCTGCTTCGAGATCGCGCTCCCGGCGGCGCGCGGGTAGCTCAGACCCGCAGCGGCGCGGCGGCGAACTCGGCCATCCCCGCCCGGAACGGCACCCGCGCCCGCCACCCCAGTTCGGCACGGAGCCGCGAGGAGTCGGCGGTGATGTGCCGGACGTCCCCGAGCCGGTACTGTCCGGTCACCACCGACGCCGGCCCGCCGAAGGCCTCGGCCAGCGCCCGGGCCATCTCGCCGACCGTGCGGACCTCCCCGCTGCCGACGTTGTACGCCCGGGTGGTGCCCGGCGGCCGCCCGCCGACGTCCGCCAGCGCGGCGAGGTTCGCCGCCGCGACATCGTCGACGTGGACGAAGTCGCGGCGCTGGCCGCCGTCCTCGAACACCCGGGGAGCCTCGCCCCGGGCGAGCGCGGACCGGAACAGCGAGGCGACCCCGGCGTACGGGGTGTCGCGCGGCATGCCCGGGCCGTAGACGTTGTGGTAACGCAGCGCCAGGACGGACCCGCCGCAGGCGCGGGCCCAGGCGGCGGCCAGGTGCTCCTGGGCGAGTTTGGTGGCGGCGTACACGTTGCGGGGGTCGCCCGGCGCGTCCTCCGTGACCGTGCCGGGCCGCAGCGCGGCGCCGCACACCGGGCAGGGCGGTTCGAACCGGCCGGCGTCGAGATCCTCGTGGCGCCGCGGCCCGGGTGCCACGGCGCCGTGCGCCGGGCAGACGTACCGGCCCTCCCCGTAGACCACCATCGACCCGGCCAGCACCAGTTCCCGCACCCCGCCGCGCGCCATCGCGGACAGCAGGACCGCCGTGCCGAGGTCGTTGCAGCCGACGTACGCGGGCGCGTCGTCGAGGTCGAGGCCGAGACCGACCATCGCCGCCTGGTGGCAGACCGCGTCCACACCCGTCAGGGCCCGCTCCACCGCCGTCACGTCCCGGACGTCGCCGCGCCGGAACTCGACGCCGGCCGGCAGCTCGGGCACCGCGCCCGAGGGGTGGACCGCCGGGAGCAGCGCGTCCAGGACACGGACCGCGTGCCCGGCCGCCGTCGCCGCCCGCACCACGGCCGAACCGATGAACCCGGCACCGCCGGTGACAAGAATCCTCATGACCGGCGACGCTACCGGCCGACGACGGCGCGGAAGGCGAGGACGGGCGCCGCGTCATGCTTCGGTAAGAGGTCGGCTCCGCCCGGCCGGGCCCGCCCGACGACGCCCCGGGCCCGCCCGACGACGCCCCGGGCCCGGCGGCGCGACTTCCGGCGCGGGTGGCGTAGCCCCGGTCCGCCGCCGGGGCAGGCGCCGGAAAACCCCGTGCCCGATCGCCCGGGCAGGAGCACAATCGCCCCGTGACGGACATGCGAGCGTTCCGGGAGGCGGTCATCGGCCGGGCGGCGGGCGGCCCCGACGGGTCGGCCGAGGAGTTGGCCCTGCGGCTGGGCGTGCGGACGGCGGTCCTGCTGGAGGGGCCGAGCGACGTGGAGGCCGTCGAGACGCTGGCCGCGCGCCACGGCCGGGACCTGTCCGCCGAGGGGGTGTGCGTCGTCCCCATGGGGGGAGCCATGAACGTCGGCCGCTACGCGGAGCTCCTCGGGCCGCCCGGGCTGGGCCTGCGCCTGGTCGGTCTGTGCGACGAGGGCGAGCAGGGCTACTACGACCGCGCTCTCCGGCGGGCCGGCGCGCCGGACGACGGATTCTTCGTGTGCGCGGCGGACTTGGAGGACGAACTCATCCGCGCGCTGGGCGTGCCGCGGGTCGAGGAGATCGTCGGCGCCGAGGGCGACCACCCGGCCTGGCGGACCTTCGTGCGCCAACCCGCCCACCGGGGCGAGGAGCCGCAGCGCCAGCTCCGGCGCTTCCTCGGGACGAAGAAGGGCCGCAAGATCCGCTACGGCCGTCTCCTGGCGGAGGCCGTCGACTTCGCCCGCGTTCCCGCCCCGCTCGCCGGTCTGCTCGCGAGCCTGTGACCGGAGGTCCGACCGGGCCGGCGCCCGGGCCGGCCCTCCGGTCCGACCGACGCGGCCCGTGGCCGCATCCGTCGCCGGCCGCCGAGCGCGTCGCGCCCGCGGGCCGGTGGCGGCGGACGAGACTGGCAACCCTGTGCGGCACCCCTGTGGGCGACGAGTGGAGGACCGGTGGGAGCGAGCGGGGCAGTGGACGTCATCGTCGTCGGGGCGGGGGCGGCCGGTCTGGCCTGTGCGCTCGACGCGGCCTCGGCCGGGCCGCGGGTCCTGGTCCTGGAGTCCTCGGACGGGGTCGGCGGCAGGATGCGGACCGACGTGGTCGACGGGTTCCGCCTGGACCGCGGCTTCCAGGTGTTCAACACCTCGTACCCGCAGGTGCGGCGGCGCGTCCGGTTGCGCGAGCTGCGCCTGCGGCCGTTCACGCCGGGTTTCGTCCTGGCGGGCTCGCGCGGCCGCCACCGGTTCGCCGATCCGACCCGTCGGCCCGATCTGGCGGGTGACCTGCGGCCGGGCCGGCTCGCGCCACTGCCCGACACCGTCGCGCTCGGCCTGCTCGCCGCCCGCGACCTGCTGCTGCCCGCCGCGCTGCTGCGCCGGGGCCGGGACGTGCCGACCGCGCGGGCGCTGCGGGCCGGCGGCATCTCGGACCGTACGGTCGACGCGGTGCTGCGGCCCTTCCTCGCGGGCGTCTTCCTGGAGGACGCGCTGGAGACCTCCAGCCGGGTGTTCCACCTCTACTGGCGCAGCATGCTGCGCGGTACGCTCTGCCTCCCCTCGGCCGGGATCGGGGCGGTGCCCGAGCAGTTGGCCGCCGGTCTGCCGCCGGGGGCGCTGCGGCTCGACGCCCCGGTGGCGGCGCTCACCGACGACGGGGTGGTGCTCCAGGACGGTACCGAGGTGGCGGGGCGGGCCGTGGTGGTCGCCACCGGCCCGCACGAGGCGGCCGGACTGCTCCCGGGGCTGGCGGTCGGGCCCGTCCGCGCGGTGACCACCTTCTACCACGCGGCCTCGCGCAGCCCGCTGGGCGAGCCGACGCTCCTGGTCGACTCCGACCGCCGGCTGCTGAACTCGGTGGTGCTGACCGAGGTGGTGCCGGGGCTGTCGTCCGACGGGCGGGCGCTGGTGTCGACCTCGGTCCTCGGTACGGACGCGGCGGAGAGCGAGGTCCGGGCGAGGCTGGCCGAGCTCTACGGCGTCGACACGGCGCACTGGGAGCCGGTGGCGGAGTACCGGATCCCCGTCGCGCTGCCCGCCATGCCGGCGCCGCATCCGCTCACCCGGTCCGCGCGGGTCGCGCCGGGCCGGTACGTCTGCGGGGACCACCGGGCGACGGGGTCGGTCCAGGGCGCGCTCGCGTCGGGCGCGCGGGCCGCCCGGGAGGTGCTGGCGGACCTGGCGGGCGGCGGCTGATCCGGCCCAGGGGGTCGGTGCCGGGAGGGACGCCGCGACCGGGGCACCCGGGCGGGTGGGCCGCGGGCGCCCCGGCCGGGCCGGTGGTGGTCGGGTCACGGGGCCGTGGTGACGGTCACCGTGGTGAAGCCGGCGGAGCGCAGCAACCCCTCCAACATCGAGCGGGTGCTCTCCTCGGCGCGTCGGGTGAGCTCGGTGTCCTTGGCGGCCTGCTCGATCTTCTGGGTCGCGAGCACCTCGACCTGCTGTTGGTTGCCGGGGTTGCCGCTGAAGAAGTCGCCGATCCGGTCGAAGAACCCGCGCTGCTGGAGATAGACGTACGAGCGCCGGACGTCCAGGGCGGCCGGGGCGAGTTGGGCGTGCGGGACGACCACGGTGGCGGTGCGGCGGTCCTCCGAGACGGTCACTGCGCCCTTGTCGAGGGCGCCGAGGTCGACGGAGGCGTCCACCGTGCCGGCCGCCACGTACAGGGTGCGGTTGCCGAGCAGCGCGGACGGCAGGAAGGCGGCCTCGTGGTCGAGGTCGACGACGATCTGGAAGCTGCCCTGGGCGCCGGTGAACCGCTTCATGTCCTGGATGGAGCGCAGCAGGACGGGCTGGCTGCGGTCGACCGTCCGGCGTTCGAAGGGGTTGGGGATCGAGGGGAACAGGCCCAGGTGCGCCCCGGCGAGGAACACCGCGAGAATCGCGGCCAGGGTCACCGGCAGGCCGATGTACCAGGGCGTGGGTCTGCGGGCGGGGCGTCGGACCGGCCCCCGGCCCTGCTCCGGAGAGTCGGGGGAGTCGGGCGAGTCGGGCGAGTTGGGGGAGTCGGGGGATTCGGGGGATTCGGCGGCGCCGGTGGAGGTCGAGGCGGAGGAGCCGGGGGCGGACCGCCGGCCGCGCTTCAGGAGTGCCATCTGCTGCACCGTGCTCTCTCTCGGGGAGTGGGCCGGGCAACCGGTCCGCCGGTCCGTCCACCGCCGTGGACGGACC
>NZ_JBHYYB010000134.1:0-19455 GCF_042752535.1 Kitasatospora sp. NPDC059327
AGTGCGGCGACCGTCGCCGGGCCCGGCGACGGCGGCGCGGCGGGGCCGGTGGCCGCGCCCGGCGTGGGGTCCGGTGCGCGGTTCGGCGTGGGGTCCGGTATCCGGCTCACGGCCGGGCGGCGGACGAGTCGGCGAGCTGGGCGAGCTCGGCCATCTCGTCGGTGGCGTCCGGCTCGTCCTCGCGCAGGAACATGTCCGTCTCGCCGCTCAGTGCGTCCAGCACCCGGTTCAGGTGCTCCGTGGTGTGGGTGGCCATCAGGCTGAGCCGCAGCCGGGGCGAGGCGGCCGGCGGTACCACCGGGTTGGTGTAGACGCCGTTGTCGATGAGCCGGCGCCAGAGCAGCAGGGTGTCGATGACCCCCCGGGTGCGCAGCGGGATCACCGGGGTGCTGCTCTCGCCGGGGCTGATGCCGAGGGAGGCCAGCCCGGCCCGGAGGTAGTCGGCGTTCTGCTGGGCCCGCTCGGGCCGCCAGGGCTCCTCGCGCAGGATGCGCAGCGCGGTCAGGGCGGCGGCCATGCTGGCCGGGGTCGCGGAGGCGCTGAAGATCAGGCTGCGGGCGTGGTGCTTGATGTAGTGGATGACGTCGTCGTCGCCGACCACGGCTCCGCCGAGGGAGGCCAGGGACTTGCTGAAGGTGACCGTGATGAGGTCGACCCGGTCGGTGAGGCCGAAGTAGGAGCAGGTGCCCCGGCCCTGGTCGAGGACGCCGAGGCCGTGCGCGTCGTCGACGATCAGGCGGGCTCCGTGCCGCTCGCAGACCTCGACGATCTCCGGCAGCGCGCAGAGGTCGCCCTCCATCGAGTAGACGCCGTCGACGACGACCAGCTTGCCGGCCTGGGCCGGGACGGCGGCCAGGCCGCGGTCCAGCGCGGCGGCGTCGTTGTGCCGGAAGCGGCGGTGCTTGGCGCCGCTGAGCACGCAGCCGTCGACGATGGAGGCGTGGGCGTCGCGGTCGGCGAAGACGACGTCGCCGCGGCCGGCCAGGGCGCTGATCGTGCCGAGGTTGGCCTGGTAGCCGGTGGAGAGCACGGCCGCCGCGGGCTTGCCGTAGAAGTCGGCGAGTTCGCCCTCCAACTGGTCGTGGAGGTCCAGGTTCCCGTTGAGGAAGCGGGATCCGGTGCAGGACGGGCCGTACCGGTCGAGCGCGTCGGCGGCGGCCTTTCTGACCCGGGGGTCGGAGGTCAGGCCCAGATAGTTGTTGGAGCCGCACATGACCAGCTCGCGGTCACCCAGGGTGACAGTGGTGCCTTCGTGGCCGGTCAGCGGCAGGAAGTAGGGATAGATCCCCGCCGCCATGGCATCCCGGGCAGCGCGATAGTCGGATACCTTGGAGAAAATGTCCACCAGATTCCCTCGAATTCGATGATCGGCGTATTCGACGCATCGGTTCACGCGAATTTTGACCCTGGTTTGAACGGAATACCCGCCGCAGTTGGCATGGCCGGGCCGGCCGAATCTGACGGGGCCGTGCGAAAGCCCGCCGGGGGCGGTGCGCGTCGTTGCGCAGCGCGCCCCGGGCTTGGTCGGAGTAGCGACCGGGCATGGCGGATGGGCCGACGTTGTGGTTGACGCGGCGCAAACGCCCGACACCCACGCGTTGTTGACTAGTTGTCAGTTAGTGCGTCTGGGCTGCCGGCCTGCGCGGACATCGTCGAATCCGTATGTCTCGCATGATCCCCCGTGGATGTCGAACAGCGTTCCCCCTGGCGCGGTGAAAAGACCCGGCGCCGCTTCTTCGATCATCGTGCACATGAATCTTGTGGCCGGTCGGCGATCCCCTGGATCTCGCCGGTTTTCGGCCGAGGAAACGTAAGCACGCCTCATTCGAAACTGTCAACACCCTTCCCTTTCGGGCATCTTGGAACTTCGGGCGGAGTGCTCCGCTTCTGCTAGGGTGGGCGCCGACCGTCTGGACGGTCTGTAACACGGAGAGAGGGTACGACCGGTGCGTGATCATCTGCTCGACGCTGTCGAGCGGCTGCTGGTTCGGGGTGGTCTGGATACGGTGCGGCTGGACGCGGTGGCCCTGGAGGCCGGCGTCAGCAAGGGTGGGCTGCTGCACCACTTCCCCAACAAGCGGGCGCTCGTCCAGGGCGTCGTCGAGCGGTTGGCGGACCGGTTCGAGGCCGTACTGCCCGGGCCGCAGGCGCCCCCCGGCGCGTTCGCGCTCGCCTGGTTGGAGGCGAGCATCCCCGAGGAGTCACCGACCGGGGACACCAGCGGGGCGGACCAGGTGCCGGTGGCCCTGCTCGCCGCGGCCGGCGGTCCGGAGGTGCTCGACGTGCTGCGGGTCCGCTACGAGCGCTGGCAGCGGCGGCTCGTCGAGGACGGTCTCGACCCGGCGGTGGCCACCCTCGTGCGGATGGCCGTGGACGGCTGGTGGTCGGCCCGACTGCTCGACCTCAGCCCGCCGCACGACGGGCTGCACCGTGAGTTGCGCAAGCTGCTGATCGACCTCGTCGGCGGCAGAAGCTAGGTCATCCGAAACGATACGGGGGACGGACATGACGGCGTACTTGCTGGTCGGAGCGGCCATCGCGGCCGAGGTGACGGCGACACTGGCCCTGCGGGCCTCGCACGGACTGACCAAACTGGCGCCCAGCGTGGTGGTCGCGGTGGGGTACGTGGCCGCGTTCGTGCTGCTGGCCCAGGCGCTCAAGTCGCTGAACGTGGGCCCGGTCTACGCCGTCTGGTCGGGCCTCGGCACGGTCGGGGCGCTGGTCGGCGGCGCGGTCGTGTTCGGCGAGCCGGTCAAACCGGCCTCGCTGATCGGGGCGGCGCTGGTGGTCGGCGGGGTCGCGGTGATGTACCTCGGCGGGGGGCTGAGCCACGAGTGACCGGATGACACGGGAGAGAGCATGAGCGACACCGCCGCCGCCCCCAGCAGGGTTCTGCGCTTCACCAAGGCGTCCATGGTGGTCACCGACGTCGGCTTCCTGGCCTACTGGGCGGCCACCCTGCTCGCGCTGATCCCGGCCGAGTACGCGTACAAGGACTACCAGAACCCGGTGCTCAGCGACTGGAACTACTCGTTCGTCCTGCTGGACGTGCTGGCCAGCGTCACCGGCCTCTCGGCGCTGCGGCTCGGCCGGTGCGGGGCGGCGGGGGCGCAGTCGCTGATGCTGGTCTCGCTCGCGCTGACCAGCACGGCGGGGCTCCAGGCGGTGGCGTTCTGGACATTGCGGGGGGACTTCTCCCCGGGCTGGTGGCTGCCGAACCTGTTCCTGCTGCTGTTCCCGATCCCGGGGATGGTCGCCCTGGTGCGGACCCCGACGGCGCGGGCGGCCTGAGCCGCTGCCCGCGCCGGCCGGTGCGCCCGACCCGCTACTCCCACTCCCAGCGGATGCCGACGTGGCCCGGCTGCTGGTCCGGGGCGAGCACGTGGGCGCTGGCGGAGGCGCCGATCCACAGCTGCTCGCGCCGGCGGTCGACGTCCTCGCCGGGGGCGCGGTCGTAGCGTTCGCAGTGGACCGGTACGGCCGCCGGGTCGAAGTGCACCTGGAGCACGTACTCGCGCACCGGGATGGCGAAGCGGCGGCTGTACTCCATGGTCGGGCCGCCGGGCGGGATCTCCACCTCGTACTCGAAGACCGTGCTGTCCCCGAGTCCGAGCGGGCGGTCCAGCATCAGTTCGCCGACCACCAGACCGGCCTTCGGCCTGCGGCGGACCCGGCCGAGCCGGCCGTGCCGGACCGAGGTGATCTCGGGGCAGCCGGTGGCCTCCTCGTCGGCCTTGTGCACGACCAGGCAGCGCCCGACGCCGCCGACCGTGGCGCGGACCACCTGACGCATCCGCAGCAGGTTGCCGCGGCGCTCGGCGTCGACGTAGTAGGAGTCGTGGATGCTCAGCCGTTCCAGCTCGCCGACCGGCGGGGCGTCCAGCTCGGCGAAGACCTCGGCGATCTCCTGCTCCCCCGGCCAGACGTCCTCCAGCCGCAGGTGCGCGGTGTTGGCGGCGGCGGCCCAGCGGCCCCGCGGGCGCGGCGGGCCGAGCAGCGCGGAGAGGGTGGAGTGCGGCAGGCCGAGCAGTTCCTCCAGCAGGTGGACGGCGCGCAGCGAGCTGGCCCGCTCGGGCTGGCTGCGGCCGCGCCGCCAGTAACTCAGCGTCGTCACACTGACTCTGACGCCGCGTTGGGCCAGTGCGGCGCGGATCCGGTCGAGGCTCAGGCCGCTGGCCTCGATCGCCAGGTGCAGGGTGTCGGCGAAGCCCCCGGCCGGGGCGGGCCGGGCGGTGCCCGGGACGGTGGCGGTGGCGACGGTGGGCGCGAGGGCGGGTGCGGGCGCGCCGGGGCGCGGTCCGACCAGCTTGAGCCGAGCGTCCTGGGGGTGTTGTGAGCCCATGCGGTTACCTTCCCCAGCAAGCGGGTTCGGCGCGGCCGGTCCGGCGCCGAGGCGCGCCGCGAACGGCTTCACCGAGCTGTGGGGAACCCTATGCACGGTCGAGAGGCTACGTCATCAGTCGTGCGTATGACAGTGGTCACGGGCGGTCGGCCACAGGGTTATCGATCTTGAAACAGTACGGAAACACACCGTCGGGGCGGTCCGGTGCGGACCGCCCCGACGGTGTGGGTCACCGCGGGTCGTCGCGGTGGGAGGTCACCGCGGGATCAGGAGACGCTGAGCGCGGCGTCGTCGATCACGAAGCTGGTCTTGAGCGAGGAGTCCTCGGTGCCGGTGAACTTCACCGTGACCGTCTGGCCGGCGAAGGCCGAGAGGTCGAAGGACTTCTGGACGTAGCCGGTGGCCGCGTCGGCGTTGGACAGGGTGGCCAGTGTGGTCGAGCCGGCCTGGACGGTCAGCTTGTCGTACGCGGTGGTGCCGGACTCGGCGGTGTCGATGTGCACCCAGAAGGAGAGCGTCGCCTTGCAGCCGGCCGGGACGGCGACCGTCTGGGACAGGGTGTCGGAGTGGGCGCTGCCGTAGCCGTCCAGCCAGGCCTTCCAGGAGCCGGTGCGCGCGGCCTCGCCGGAGGCGTTGTCGACGACGCCGCTGGACGCCGTCCACGGCGCGGCGGTGCCGGTCTCGAAGCCGCCGTTGCCGATCAGCTGCGCCGGGGTGCAGCCGCCGGTGGGCGGGGTGGTGCCGCCGAGCAGCGCGGTGTTCAGGGCGTCGGCGATCGGGCTGCCCCAGCCGGTGACCTGGTCGTAGCCGGCCTTGGTGGAGAAGTCCTGGTTCTTGCCGGTGGTCACGTCGTGGAACGCGCTGCCGTAGCCGCTGCCGTTGGCGACCGCGTACAGCCGCGGGCTCGCCTCGCCGAGGACGGGCTGCCCGGCCGCCTTGGCCTTCTGGTTGAACTGGGCCGCGTAGCCGGACCAGAGCGGGGCGGCCGCGCTGGTGCCGCCGTAGACCTGCCAGCCGCCGGCGGTGTAGATGGCGAAACCGCTGGCCGGGTCGGCGTTGGAGGAGACGTCCGGGACGGTGCGCATGGTGCCGCTCACCCCGGTGCCGGTCTGCCAGCTCGGCTTGGCGAAGACGGTGGAGACGCCGCCGCCGGCGGTGCTCCAGGCGCTCTCGGAGGAGTAGGCGCTGCCGGAGACCTTGAGGTTGGTGCCGCCGACGCCGGTCTGGTGCGGGCTGGACGCCGGGAAGTCGACCGCCTTGACGGTGGAGCCGCTGGTGGAGCGGGTGCAGTCGCGGGAGCCGTCGTCACCGGAGGCCGAGAAGATCGAGATGCCCTGCGCGGCGGCCTGCTTGAAGGAGTTGTCGACCGCCGTCATGGAGGAGGCGGTGGTGTCCGGCTCGCAGGAGCCCCAGGAGATGGAGATGACCGAGACCCGGTTGTCCGCGACGATCTTGGCGGCCATGTCGATCTCGCCCTGGTCGCTGTTGGGGGCCTCGTAGACCAGCTGGGTCGCCTTGGGGGCGACGCCGCGCACGATCTCGCTGTCCAGCTCGACCTCGCCCTGGCCCTCGCCGGGGGCGGAGTCGTAGTTCGCGCCGTCCACCGAAACGGTGGAGACGGCCGGGCCCGTGAGCCCGTACTGGGAGTCGTAGGTCTTCAGGTTGGTGGCGCTGTAGCCGTCGAACTCCCAGAGCGCGACGCTGACTCCGGTGCCGTCGGCACCGGTCTTGTTCAGGTTGTACGCGCCGTCGTACTGGCTCGGGCCGAAGCCGCCGGGGGCGGCCTGGGCGGCCGCGGGAGCGGCGGGGGTGGACGGCTTGACGTTGCGGGTGGTGCGCACGGTGTGGTTGTTCAGGCCGGATATGCCCTGCACCACGCCGGCGAGGTCGGCCGGGACGGAGGCGGCCGCGTCGTTCGCGAAGAACGCGCGCTGCTGCTGCGGGTCCAGGTAGGCGCTCTCGTGGGTGCCGAAGGCCTTGGCGATCTGCTCGGCGGTGCCGTGCGCGTCGACCACCTGGCGGTTGTCGCTGACCCCGGAGACGGTCAGGCCCTGGGCGGTCAGGTAGGCGCGCACCTGGTCGACGGCGGCCGCCGTCGGGCCGAACCGCTCGGTGAACTGCTGCGGCGTCAGGTGTCGGCCGAACTCCGGGGTGCCGGGGGTGGCGACCGCGGTGAGGAAGCGGTCCAACTCGGCGGTGTCGCGCAGCTTCAGGCTGACGGCGACGGAGAGCTGCTGGTCGGCGGGGACGTCGCCCTTCTTCTCGGAGCGGGCGACCGCGGGGGTCACCGTGTCCGGCAGCGAGACGCGGGGCGCGGCGGCGTTGGGGGCCGGGGCGGCCTGGGCGGTGCTCACGCCGAGCGAGACCGCGGAGAGCGGCAGGACGGCAAGGGCCGCGGCAAGGGCGAGGGAGCGAGGGCGCACGGAATCCTCCTCTGGCCGGCATGTGGGGGCCGGCAGGGGCCAGGGCGTCTCTGGGGTGAAACGCTGGCTAGAACATGACAGAGGGGTTCCGGGAATTGGCTTATGGTCAAGCAATTCGTTGCTAAAAAACAGTCAACTGTGGACAACGGAATGGAGACGGCTCCATACAGTTAACGGCCGGAATTCATGAGCCGGTTCACGCCGATTCGGGGTCGGCGGAGCGACGTAGAATCGGGTGACGGGCGACAGCGAGGGAGGATCCGATGACGGACCGGACGGCGGACCCGCGCGACCCCCGCCCGCTGATCGGCGAGCCGCTCGCGCTCGACCTGCTGAACACGCGGTGGGCGGGCACCCCGGTGAACGACCTGCTGGACGAGCCGGGCGGCTTCGGGATCTGGCTCTCCTCCGCCGGGCTGGCGGACCGCTGCGAGGCCGGTGCGGACGGCTTGGCGGCGCTGCGGACGGCGCGCGACGCACTGGCCGCGGCGGTGCGCGATCTGGACGGGCCCGGCGCGGTGGGCGCGCCGGCGACGGAGGCGTTGAACGCGGTGCTGCGGCACGGGCGGCTGCGGCGCGAACTCGGTCCGGCCGGTCCGGCGGAGCACGTCGAGGTGGACGCGCCGCGGTGGCTGGCCGCCTGGTTGGCGGTGGCCGATTTTCTCGACCTGATCGGCCGGGACGCGCACCGGATCAAGAAATGTGCCCACCAGGCCTGCATTCTGCACTTCTTCGACACATCGCAGAACGGGCGGCGGCGGTGGTGCTCGATGGCGGTGTGCGGGAACCGCGCGAAAGCGGCGCGGTACTACGAGAAGGCGCGCGCCTAGCGTCGTCGCGCGCGGACCCGCTCGGCCGGGAAAGCGGCGCGGATCCGGGAGTGGGAGCGGGCGTGGGAGTGGGCGGGGGCGCGGGAACAGGCGGGGGCGCGGGGCGGTGCGTTCCCCCGCGCCCCCGCCGGGCGGTCAGTCCTCGTCGGCCCCGCCGAGCCACTGGGTGAGCGCGGCGCGCAGTTCTCCGCGGCCCGGGTCGACGGCGGCCCAGGCGGCGTAGCCGTCGGGGCGGACCAGCAGGACGGTGTCGCGCAGCTTGCCGTGCGGGTCGGCCGGGGCGACCGTCAGCAGCCGGCCCGCCCACGGCTCGGCGGCGGGCTGCTGGTCATTGCTGACCAGGACGAACGTGCCCGCGCGCAGCGCCTCGTAGAGCCGCTCGGGTGCGTCCGGCTCGCCCTCCCGGGCCTGCTCCAGAGCGGTCAGCCGCAGGTCGGGGACGCGCCGGCCGGCCAGCGGGTGGGCGTCCTTGGGCGCGGGGTAGCGGATGCCGATCCCGGAGACCGTCCGGGCGCCGCGCTCGGCGACCACGTCGAGGTGGTCGGCCAGCGAGGTGAGGGCGCCGCGCAGGGCCCGGGTGGGCGCGGACTGGGCGAGGGCGAGGCGGATCAGCGCGCCGGAGGTGCGCAGCACCGCCTTGCCGACCGGGTGGCGCTCGGTCTGGTAGGTGTCCAGCAGGGCGTCGGTGGCCCGGCCCCGGACGGCGGCGGCGAGCTTCCAGGACAGGTTGGCGGCGTCCTGGAGGCCGGTGTTCATGCCCTGGCCGCCGGCCGGGGAGTGGCAGTGGGCCGCGTCGCCGGCCAGGAAGACCCGGCCGGAACGGTAGTTGGGCACCTGCCGCTCGTCGCTGTGGAAGGTGGAGCTCCACCGGGCGTCGTGCAGTCCGTAGTCCTCGCCCAGGGCGTCGCGGGTCAGCTCGGCGATCCGGTCGAGCGAGGGCGCGGTGCCGTCGGGGTGCTGCTCGGCGCGGTCCCAGGCGATCACCCGGAACCAGCCGTCGCCGAACGGCGCGAGGAAGGCGAAGCCGCTCTCGTTGGCGCCGACGGTGATCAGCTCGTCGGGCGCGCGGTCCAGCCGGACGTCCGCCAGCACGACGGAGTTGACCACCGACTCGCCCGGGAAGGGGATGCCGAGCAGGTCGCGGACGGTGGAGTGGACGCCGTCGGCGCCGACCACGTACGTCGCCCGGTGGGTCTCGGTGGCGCCGTCCGCGGCCGCCTCCCCGGTCCGGGCGCGGGGGAGGGTCTCGACGGTGACGCCCTCGGCGTCCTGCCGCAGCGCGACCACCTCGGCGCCGCGCAGGAGGGTCGCGCCGGCCTTCAGCGCGCGCTCCTGGAGCAGCCGCTCGGTGTGGTACTGAGGGGTGATCAGGACGAACGGGAAGCGGCTCGGCAGTTGGCCGAGGTCGACCCGGAGCCGGTCGAAGAGCCGCAGCGAGGTGAGCGGGCGGCCGGTGG
This sequence comes from Kitasatospora sp. NPDC059327, assembly GCF_042752535.1. NCBI lineage: Bacteria > Bacillati > Actinomycetota > Actinomycetes > Kitasatosporales > Streptomycetaceae > Kitasatospora > Kitasatospora sp. NPDC059327. The sequence goes on from NZ_JBHYYB010000134.1 coordinate 9,053, forward strand.
CGATCAGGTCGTCGGCCAGGCCGCGGGCGTCCAGCAGCTCCAGGCTGCGGGCGTGCACGGCGAAGGCCCGGGTGAGGTTGGACTCGGTGTCGCGCTTCTCCAGGACGGTGACCCGGACCCCGGCGGCGGCCAGGTCCCCGGCCAGCAGCAGGCCGGTCGGTCCGGCCCCGACGATCAGGACGTCGGTGACGGTCTGCTTCGCGGTCATGTGTCAGCTCCCGGTGATCGGAGGGAGGTTGGACGCCGGTCTGGGCGTTCTCCCGGTCTCCATCATCGCTGGCGCGGGCGGGGCTGGGAATCTCCGTGGGACGGTTCCGGGCCCCGGCGTGGCATCGCCGGGGCCCGGAACCGGAACGGCTCAGCTGTGGCGGCGGATCTCCACGGTGCGGAACCGGTTGGCGACGAAGGCGCCGTCGCAGTAGGCGGCGTTGGCGGCCGGGTTGGCGCCGGTGCCGTGCAGGTCGGAGAAGGCGGCGGTCTGGTTGGCGTACACGCCGCCGGTGAGGTTGAGCGAGAGCGAGACGCCGGAGTCGAGGGCGGCGTCGACCAGGGCGGCCTCGACCTCGGGCGAGGTGGTGTAGCCGGCGGCGGTCATCGCGCCCTGGGTCCGGACGGTGTCGCGCAGCAGCTCGACCGCGGCGGCGGTGGACTCCACCGCGACGGCGAAGGAGACCGGGCCGAAGCACTCGCTGCGGAAGACCGCCCGGTCGTCCGGCTTGTCGGCGTCCAGCTTGACCAGCGCGGGGGTGCGGACGGTGGCGGCGGGGAACTCGGGCGAGGTGACCACGCGCGGGGCGAGGGCGAGTTCGCCGTACTCGCCGCCGGCCGCGGCGACCGTGCGCTGCAGCACACCGGGGTTGACCACCGCGCCGAGGACGGCCGCGGCGCGGGCGTCGTCGGAGAGCAGGCCCTCGATGGCGCCGGCGAGGTCGGTCACCACCTCGTCGTAGGACTTGGCGCCCTGGTCGGTGTCGATGCCGGTGCGCGGGATCAGCAGGTTCTGCGGGGTGGTGCACATCTGCCCGCTGTAGAGCGAGAGCGAGAAGGCGAGGTTGTTCAGCATGCCCTTGTAGTCGTCGGTGGAGTCGACCACCACGGTGTTCACGCCGGCCTTCTCGGTGTAGACCTCGGCCTGCCGGGCGTGCTCCTCCAGCCAGTCGCCGAAGGCGGTCGAGCCGGTGTAGTCGATCAGCTTCACCTCGGGGCGGACGGCGAGCGACTGGGCGACGGTGCCGCCCTCGTGCTCGGCGGCCAGGCAGACCAGGTCGGGGTCGAAGCCGGTCTCGGCGAGCACCTCGCGGGCGATCCGCACGGTCAGCGCGAGCGGCAGGACGGCGCGCGGGTGCGGCTTGACCAGCACCGGGTTGCCGGTGGCCAGCGAGGCGAACAGACCGGGGTAGCCGTTCCAGGTGGGGAAGGTGTTGCAGCCGATCAGCAGCGCGACGCCGCGCGGGACCACGGTGAAGTCCTTGGTCATCACCAGCGGGTCGCGCTTGCCCTGCGGCTTGGTCCAGCCGGCGCTGCTGGGCAGCCGGGTCTGCTCGGCGTAGGCGTAGGTGACCGCCTCCAGGCCGCGGTCCTGGGCGTGCGGGCCGCCGGCCTGGAAGGCCATGCCGTAGGCCTGGCCGGTGGTGTGCATCACCGCGTGCGCGAACTCGTGCGAGCGGGCGTTGATCCGGGCCAGGATCTCCAGGCAGACGGCGGCCCGGGTGAGCGGGGTGGCGGCGGCCCAGCCGGGCCGGGCCGCGGTCAGCGCGGCGATCAGCGCGTCCGGCTCGGCGTGCGGGTAGCCGATGCCCAGCTCCACGCCGTACGGGGAGGCCTCGCCGCCGATCAGGTCGCCGTCGGCGGGGTGGCCGTCGAGGGCGAACGGCAGGTTCAGCAGCGCCTCGAAGGCGGCCTTGCCGTCCGCGGCGCCGCTCTCGCCGTAGGCCTTCGGGAACTCGGGGTAGGGCGACCAGTAGTCGCGCGACGCGGCGGCGGCGAGCGCGGCGTCCAGGGTGGCCTGGTGGCGTGCGACCAACTCGGTGACGAGGGGGTGGGTGACCGCTGCGGACATGGTGTGCGCTCCTCAGAGGGGAGGACGGGACACGTCACAGAGTAACCGAACGATCGGTCGGCTCAAGAGGGTGCGCGGGTCCGATCCGGAAAGCGCGCGGGGGCGCGTCCGGAGTGGACGCGCCCCCGCGGTCGGGCCGGGTGCCGGTGGTGGGTGCCGGTCTACGGGATGCCGAGCTCGAATATCACGTACCCGCCGTACCAGCCGGAGGCGACGGCGCCGGTGCCGAGCACCGCCGCCAGCACCGGCCAGCTCAGCTTGCGCATCGCCACGGCCAGGGCGATCAGCAGCGGGAAGGCCGGCAGCAGGTAGCGCGAGGTGTTGCCGAAGATGCCCAGGCTGCCCAGCACCGAGACGATGGTGGCCAGCGTGTAGGCGGTCAGCACCAGCGGCGGACGCAGCCGGATCAGCAGCACGATCAGCACCGGCAGCGTCAGCACGATCAGGGTGGCCAGCAGGTCGGTCACCGGCCAGGCGAACGGGTAGTCCGTCCGGCCCAGCAGGACGCCGCGGATCGCCTTGAAGGTGCCCTGGCCGAAGTCGAAGTAGTGCAGCCAGGCGTCGTGCTGGAGCTTGAAGTAGCCGCCCCAGTCGTCCGTCCGCCAGCCCACCCAGCCGACGTAGCCGAGCAGGCCGAGCGGGGCCAGCAGGATCGCGGCCACCGGGCGGACGACGCCGCTCTCCCGGCGGTACAGCTCGACCAGCGCGGCCAGGCCGACGGCGCCGATCAGCGCGGCGGAGGTCGGCCGGTTGAGGCCGGCGACCAGGGTGATCACGCCGGCGGCGATCCACTGCTTGGTCATCACGCAGTAGCAGGCCCAGGCGGCGAGCGCGACGAACAGCGAGTCGGAGTAGAGCGCCCACTCGGCGCCGGAGCCCGGCGCGATCGCCCAGAGCCCGGCCGCGATCACGCCCGCGCGCGGGCCGGCCAACCGGTCCACCACCGCGTAGATCCCGGCGGCGGCGAACAGCGAGGCCACCACCGAGACCAGCATCCCGGCGCCGTACAGGCCCAGCCCGGTGCCGTCCGAGACGAGTCGCATCAGCCCCGGGTAGAGCGGGAAGAAGGCGGCCGAGTTCTGCTCGATGGTGAAGCCGGGGGCGCCGCCGGGGATCGGGACCAGCGCCGGGTGGTAGCCGAACTGGGCGATCTGCTGGTACCACCAGCCGTCCCAGCTGGCCGGCACGTCCCAGGGGTTCGCGCCGCCGCCGAACCGGGGGTGCTTCTTCAGGTACTCGCCGGAGAAGGAGAGCAGCTTCATGAAGACGGTGAAGCCGAGCAGCTTGAGCACCGCGTAGCACCAGACGGCCGGCCCGAACCGGAGGACCAGGGCGCGGGCGCGTTCGCGCGGGCCGGTCCCCGTCGCGGCTCCCGGCTCCTCGTTGCGCTGCTCGGGCACATCGGAGGCGACTGCCGGTATTGCGCTCATCAGACTGGACCCCACCCTGCATGGCCATGGACGCTGGTCCGCAGATTCTAGGCGGTCGGCCGTGCCAATGGTGCGGACCAATGGACCCGGGCGCATCCGGCGCAGCGGGGACGGGGATACTCGGAGAATGGCCGATCACACCACGCGTACCGCGTACACCGTGGAGTCGCTGCTCGCGGTGACCGTCGACGTCTTCAACGAGCGCGGCTACGACGGCACGTCGATGGAGGACCTGTCCCGGGCCGCCGGGATCTCCAAGTCCTCGATCTACCACCATGTGCGGGGCAAGGAGGAGCTGCTCCGGCTGGCCGTCGGGCGGGCCCTGGACGGGCTGTTCGGCATCCTCGCCGAACCGGACGCGGTCGAGGGGCCGGCGGTGGAGCGGCTGGAGCACGTGGTGCGGCGCACCGCCGAGGTCCTGCTGACCGAGCTGCCGTACGTCACCCTGCTGCTGCGGGTGCGCGGCAACACCGTCACCGAGCAGTGGGCGCTGGAGCGCCGTCGCGACTTCGACCACCAGGTGGCCGAGCTGCTGCGGGCCGCCGTCGCGGACGGCTCGCTCCGGGCGGACGTCGAGCCCCGGCTGGCCACCCGGCTGCTCTTCGGCATGATCAACTCGATCGTGGAGTGGTACCGGCCGGGCGTCAAGGCGGCCGACGGCGTCGCGGACGCGGTGGTCCACCTGGCCTTCGACGGCCTCCGGGCCCGGTAGGTCCGGACCCGCGCCCGGCCGGGCCGGGCGGGCGAGCGGGCGCCCCATCAAAGGGGCGGTACCTGGTCGGTCTCCTCGAAGACCAGCATGGTGCGGGTGCCGAGCACCTGCGGGATGGACTGGATGCTGCCCAGCACCAGCTCGCGCAGGGCGTGGTTGTCGTCGGTGTGCACCAGCAGCAGGACGTCGAAGTCTCCGCCGACCAGAGCGATGTGCGCGACCCCGGGCAGTTCCAGCAGGCGCTCGCGCACGGTGCGCCAGGAGTTCTGCACGATCTTCAGGGTGACGTAGGCGGATGCGCCCTGACCTGCCTTTTCGTGGTCGACGCGGGCGGTGAAGCCGCGAATGACGCCGTCCTCGACCATCCTGGATATCCGGGCGTACGCATTCGCCCGGGACACGTGCACCCGCTCGGCCACCGAGCGGATCGAGGCGCGACCGTCCTGCTGCAGCAGCCGCAGGATCGCCCGGTCGACACGGTCGAGCCTGGACATCTGTTCAGCCGACATGACCCCCCACCCCCACGGATTGGACGTACTGCCACCAGTCGACCGCCACCCGGGCCGATTGTCCACCACCTTGTCACGCTTCTGGTCAAGATGAACAGACGACCGAACAATCGGTAGGGAGCCCCCGCCACCCCTGGAGGTGCCCGAGATGACCGTTCTCGACCACAGACACCACACGGCCGTGCCCGGTTGGCTGCCCGGGGCGACCGCCCCGCGCAGCGACCCGGCCCCGCTGCTGCCGGACGCCTCACCGGTCCGCGTGCTCGGCACGCCCGAGCTGGAGAAGTACGACCCCGCGCTGCTGCGCGAGCTGTACCGCCGCCTGGTGGTCGGCCGCCGCTACAACCAGCAGGCCACGACCCTCACCAAGCAGGGCCGGCTGGCCGTCTACCCGGCGTCCACCGGCCAGGAGGCCTGCCAGGTCGCCGCCGCGCTGGCGCTCGGTGAGCGGGACTGGCTGTTCCCGAGCTACCGCGACACCCTCGCGGTGGTCTCCCGCGGCGTCGACCCGCTGGAGGCGCTGACCCTGCTGCGCGGCAACGCCCACACCGGCTACGACCCGGTGGCCGCCCGGACGGCGCCGCTCTGCACCCCGCTGGCCACCCAGGCCCCGCACGCGGTCGGGCTGGCGCACGCCGCCCGGCTCAGCGGCGATCCGGTGGTCGCGCTGGCGCTGCTCGGCGACGGCGGCACCAGTGAGGGCGACTTCCACGAGGCGCTCAACTTCGCCGCCGTGCTGAACGCCCCGGTGGTCTTCCTGGTCCAGAACAACGGGTACGCGATCTCCGTCCCGCTCACCGCGCAGTCCGCCGCGCCGACGCTCGCCCACAAGGCGGTCGGCTACGGCATACCGGGCCGGCTGGTGGACGGCAATGACGCGCCCGCCGTGCACAGCGTGCTGACCGAGGCGGTCGAGCGGGCCCGCACCGGTGGTGGCCCGACCCTGGTCGAGGCGCTCACCTACCGCGTCGAGGCGCACACCAACGCCGACGACGCCACCCGCTACCGGGACGACACCGAGGTGGCCGCCTGGCGCGAGCACGACCCGATCCTGCTGATGGAGCGCCACCTGCGCCGGCTCGGCCTGCTGGACGACGCCCTGGTGCGGGAGTCGGCCGACGAGGCGGAGGCCCTGGCGGCCCGGATGCGGGCCGAGTTCCACGCCGACGCCGAGCTGGACCCGATGGCGCTGTTCGCCCATGTGTACGCCGAGCCCACCCCGCAACTCCAGGAGCAGGCCGCCCAGTTGTCCGCCGAGCTGGCCGCCGAGGCCGAGGTGCAGCACCCATGAGCAACCCCGCCCGTCCCGCGCCCGCCGCCACCCTCGGCCGGCCCGCCGTCCGGCAGTCCCCGGCCGGCCCGCGCACCGCGAGCATGGCGCAGGCGCTCAATTCCGCCCTGCGGGACGCCCTGCGCGAGGACCCGGCCGTGCACGTGCTCGGCGAGGACGTCGGCGCGCTCGGCGGAGTCTTCCGGATCACCGACGGCCTGACCGCCGAGTTCGGCGCCGACCGCTGCCTGGACACCCCGCTGGCGGAGGCCGGCATCCTCGGCACCGCGATCGGCATGGCGATGTACGGGCTGCGCCCGGTGGTCGAGATGCAGTTCGACGCCTTCGCCTACCCGGCGCTGGAGCAGCTGTTCTCGCACGTCGCCAAGATGCGCAACCGCACGGCCGGCCGGCTGCCGCTGCCGATCACCGTCCGCATCCCGTACGGCGGCGGGATCGGCGGCGTCGAGCACCACAGCGACGCCTCCGAGGCGTACTACGCGAGCACCCCCGGCCTGCACGTGGTCACCCCGGCCACGGTGGCCGACGCCTACGGGCTGCTGCGGGCCTCGATCGCCTCGGACGACCCGGTGGTGTTCCTGGAGCCCAAGCGGCTCTACTGGGGCAAGGCGGAGTTCGACCCGGCCGTGCCGGTCGAGCCGATCGGGCGGGCCGTCCTGCGGCGGACCGGGACGTCGGCGGTGCTGATCACGTACGGGCCCTCGCTGCCGGTCTGCCTGGAGGCGGCGGAGGCGGCGAAGGCCGAGGGCTGGGACCTCGCGGTGCTCGACCTGCGCACCCTGGTGCCGTTCGACGACGAGACGGTCTGCCGGGTGGTGCGCTCGCTCGGCCGGGCCGTGGTGGTGCACGAGGCGACCGGCTTCGGCGGCACCGGCGCGGAGATCGCCGCCCGGGTCACCGAGCGGTGCTTCCACCACCTGGCCGCACCGGTGCTGCGGGTCACCGGCTTCGACATCCCGTACCCGCCGCCGATGCTGGAGCACCACCACCTGCCCGGGGTGGACCGGATCCTGGACGCGGTCGCCCGGCTGCAGTGGGAGGCCTGAGGATGATGCCCGTCGTGCGCGAGTTCACCCTGCCCGACCTCGGTGAGGGGCTCACCGGGGCGGAGGTGGTGCGCTGGATGGTCGAGGTCGGCGAGGTGATCGCCGTGGACCAGCCGGTGGTGGAGGTGGAGACCGCCAAGGCCGTGGTCGAGGTGCCCTGCCCGTACGGCGGGGTGGTCACCGCCCGGTACGGCGAGCCGGGGGAGGAGGTGGCGGTCGGCGCGGCGCTGGTGACGGTCGCGGTGTCGCCTGCCGAGGGGGTGTCGTTCCCGTCCGAGTTCCCGTCCGAGTTCCCGGCCGCGCTCCCGGCCGCCGAGGTGGAGCGTCCGTTGGTCGGCTACGGGGTCGCGGAGCCGGACCGGGGCGGCCGGCGCCGCCGGGTCGGGGCGCCGGGCGGCGCGGCTCCGGCGGCTCCGGCGGCTCCGCCGGTCGCCCGGGTGGCCGCTCCGCCGGTCGCCGCCGCGGCCGCTCCGGCGGTGGTGCCGGTGATCTCGCCGCTGGTCCGTCGGTCGGCCCGGGAGCACGGGATCGATCTGGCGGCGCTGACCGGCAGCGGGCCGGACGGTCTGATCATGCGCGCGGACGTCGAACGGGCGGTCGCGGCGCTGGCCGTGGGCGCGGCGCCGGCCCCGGTGCCGGCGGCGGGCGGGGTGTCCGGGCCGACCGGAGCCGAGGTGGTCCCGTTGCGCGGTCTGCGCAGGGCGGTGGCGGAGAAGCTCACCCGCAGCCACCGCGAGATCCCGGCGGCGACCTGCTGGGTCGACGCCGACGCCACCGAACTGATGGCGCTGCGCAGGCAGTTGAATGCCACGCCCGGACCGAAGGTGAGCGTGCTGGCGCTGCTCGCCCGGATCTGCACGGTGGCGTTGGCCCGCTTCCCCGAACTCAACTCCAGTGTCACGGAGGACGGTTCGGGAATCCTGCGGCACTCCGCGGTGCATCTGGGCTTCGCCGCCCAGGGCGAGCGCGGTCTGGTCGTCCCGGTCGTGCGTGACGCCCAGCGGTTGAGCACCGAGCAGGTCGGGGCGGAGCTGGGCCGGTTGACCGAGTCGGCCCGGACCGGGGCGCTCACCCCGGCCGAACTCACGGGTGGCACGTTCACCCTGAACAACTACGGGGTGTTCGGTGTGGACGGTTCCACCCCGATCCTCAACCACCCCGAGGCGGCGATGCTCGGCGTGGGCCGGATCGTCGCCAAACCCTGGGTCCACCAGGGCGCTTTGGCGGTGCGCGAGGTGACCCAGCTGTCCTTCACCTTCGACCACCGGGTCTGTGACGGCGGTACCGCGGGCGGGTTCCTGCGGTTCGTCGCGGACTGTGTCGAGCAACCGGGCATGCTGCTGCGGCAGTTGTGACCGGAGGGTCCGGGCGGTCGCCTTGGGTGGCTGCCCGGACACCCAGGGCGACCGTGGAACGAGCGAGAGTAGCGCGTGCGGGGGGCGGGTGTCCGGGCTTCCCGCGATTTGTCGGATGAGTACTTCGGGCGTGCCACGCTGCCTAGGCGTCAGCAGGAACAAGCCAGGTGGTGGCACAGGCCGGCCGGAGGCGAAACGATTCTCTTGGGTACTCGAAACGTTGCGGTGAAGTCCCGCAGAACTCTCCTGGTCCGCACCGGACACGGCTCCGCGCGAGCCGCGGCCGTTCCCGGATTGCCGGACGCCGCGCCGGAAGCCGGTGCGGACACCAGGCCGGACACCACACCGGACCCGGTTCCGGACACCGCGCCGAACGCCGCTCCGGCCGGCCGCGCGGACACCCCGGTGCTTCTCCCCCCGATGCCGCTGGACCCGCCGGACCTCCCGCCGGTGGCCGCCGCCCTGGTGCCCCCGGCGCCGGTGGCCCCCCTCGCGCCGGCCGCCGCCGCGCCGCCGTGGCCGGCGATCCCCGAGCCGCCCGCCGAGCCGCCCGTGATCCCGGCGCCCTCGCTGGCCGCCGGGCAGCCCGGGCCCGTGATCGAGCCGCTGTTCGCCCGGGCCCCCGGCCTCAACTGGACCGGTCCGGCAGCCGAGCCGGTGGCGCCGCCCCGGTCCGCGCCGTGGTCCGCCCCGGTCGCCGGGCCGGGGCCGGAGCCGGTCGGCGCGCCGGAGCCCACCGAGGCCGAACAGCCGCCCACGGCCCGCGACGTCGAGCTGATCCGGATCAGCCTGGCCGTGGTCGAACCGGTCGCCGACCGGGCCACCGCGCACTTCTACGCGCTGATCTTCCTGCACCACCCCGAGGTGCGCGCACTCTTCCCCGCCGCCATGGACGTCCAGCGCGACCGGCTCTTCCGCGCCCTGCTGATGGCCGCCCGCAGCGCCGGCGACCCGGACGGACTCCGTACCCACCTGAGCGCGCTCGGTCGCGGTCACCGCCGGTACGGCACCCTGACCGGCCACTACGGCCCGGTGGGGGAATGCCTGGTGGCGGCGCTGGCCCGGTACGCGGGCAGCCGCTGGGACGCCGAGACCGAGCTGGCCTGGCGCCGCGTCTACCGACTGGTCTCCTCGATCATGATCGAGGCGGCCGAGGAGGACGCCCGCACCTCGCCGCCCTGGTGGCAGGCCGAGGTGGTCGGGCACGAGCTGCGCACCCCGGACATCGCGGTGCTCACGCTCCGCCCCGACCAGGCCTACCCGTACCGCGCCGGGCAGTACACCAGTCTGGAGACGCCCTGGTGGCCCCGGGTCTGGCGGTACTTCTCGTTCGCCTCCGCGCCCCGGCCGGACGGTCTGCTGACCCTCCACGTCAAGGCCGTCCAGGCGGGCTGGGTGAGCAACGCGCTGGTGCACCGGGCCGGGCCGGGGGACGTGCTGCGCCTGGGCCCGGCGGCGGGCAGCATGACCGTCGACCACACGGCCGGTACGGATCTGCTCTGTCTCGGCGGCGGTACCGGGATCGCGCCGATCAAGGCGCTGGTCGAGGAGGTGGCCGACCACGGCGCGGCGGGCCGCAGGGTGGAGGTGTTCTACGGTGCCCGGCAGGCCGCCGAGCTGTACGAACTGGAGGCGCTGCGCGGGCTCGCCGAGCGGCACCGCTGGCTCTCGGTGCGTCCGGTGCTGTCCGGGCCGGGGCCGCACTCCGGCGGTCCGGCGGTGGGCGCCGGTCCGCTCGCCGGAGGTCTGCTCGCCGGGGGTCCGCTGACGGGTGAACTGCCGGAGGTGGTAGGCCGGTTCGGGCCGTGGGCGGGCCGGGAGGCGTACCTCGGCGGGCCGGCCGCGATGGTGCGGCGCGCGGTCGGCGTCCTGCTGCGGGCCGGGGTGGCGCCGGAGCGGATCCGGCACGACCTGGTCGGCGATCTGGCGGCGGGCTGAGCGGCGTTCTCCCCGCCGGGCCGACCGGCCGGGCCGAGCGGCGGGCCGCGCCGGGACGAGCCC
>NZ_JBHYYB010000135.1:0-18815 GCF_042752535.1 Kitasatospora sp. NPDC059327
GGCCCCGACCGCGCCCAGCGCGGCCGCACCCGCGCCCTCCGCCGCGCCGCCCGCCCCCGTGGCCGCGCCACCGGCGGTCGGCCGGCCGGTCGCCGGCCGGGCCTCCGGGCGTTGCATCGGCGCGACGGCCCGCAACGTCACCGACGGTGCCCGGCTGGAACTCCAGGACTGCACCGGCGGCGCCTGGCAGACCTGGGACTTCCGCCCCGACGGCACGGTCCGCGCCCAGGGTCTGTGCATGGATGTCGCCTGGGCGTCCGTGGCCGACGGCGCGGCGATCCAGGTGGCCAACTGCAACAACGGCCCGGCCCAGCAGTTCGTCCTCTCCGGCGCCGGGGACCTGGTGAACCCGCGGGCCGACAAGTGCGTGGACGCCAAGGACCTGGGCACCGGGGCCGGCACCCAGCTGCAGCTGTGGACCTGCGCCGGCACCACCAACCAGAAGTGGTACGTGCGCTGATCCGCCCCTCCGCCACCGCCCCTCCGCCACCGCCTGCCCGGCCGGTACGGGCGGGGTGACACCGGAAGGATTGACGCCACCAGGTGTGAGTGATTCACTACTCACATGACGAACGAACGACCCCGCCGACTGTCCACGGCGGACGAGCGCCGCGAGACGGTGCTGAGCACCGCCATCGGAGCCTTCGCCTCGCGGGGATACTTCGGCACCACCACCACCGAGGTCGGCAAGGCCGCCGGCATCTCGCAGGCCTACGTCTACCGACTCTTCCCCAACAAGGAGTCCCTGTTCGTCGCGGTCGTCGAGCACTGCTTCACCCGGGTCCGGGCGAGCCTGGAGGACGGCGCCGCGGCGGCGGACAGCAGCGCACCCGAGGTGGTGCTCACCGCCATGGGGGACGCCTACGCCAAGCTGATCAGCGACAACGACCTGATGCTCGTCCAGCTGCACGCCCAGGCGGCGGCCGTCTCCGAGCCGGCCATCCGCGACGCCGTCCGGGCCGGCTACGCCCGACTGGTGGAGTACGTGCGGGGCGCCTCCGGAGGCGAGGAGCGGCAGATCCAGGAGTTCTTCGCCACCGGCCTGCTCTGCCACCTCCTGGTCTCGATGGCCGCCGACGAGGTCGACGCCCCCTGGACCCGCACCCTGACGGCGGGGATCACCCACTACTGAGGAGCTCCGCACACCACCGGCCGCCCGGACCCGCCGGGCGCGCCCGGGCGGCCGGACGCACCGGACACGGCGCCGACGGCGCACACCTGGCGATCCACCACCTCCGACGCCGCACCACCTCCGACGCCCCATCACCTCCGACCCGCTCCGGCGAGGCGGCAGCCCGCGCCCCGCGCGGCCCGAGCGCCTCGCCGTCCTCGCGGCCACCAAAGTGAGTGGTTAACCACACATAGCCGTTCCAATGGAGTGCCCCGGGCCGCAGGCCCGGCGCACCCCCCTCCGGCCGACATGCCCCTGAAGGAGACCCGCCATGACCGAGCACACCGTCACCGTCGACGAGAACGCCCCCGCCGTCGTCCGCCTCACCACCACGATCCACGCCCCGCTCCACGTCGTCTGGGCCCTGCACACCGCCATCGACTCCTGGGCCACCTGGAACCCGGACATCGACCGAGCCCGGCTGGACGGGCCGCTGGCCGCCGGTGCCTCCTTCCGCTGGCTGACCCACGGCCTCGACATCACCTCGACCGTCCGCGAATTGGTGCCCGGCGTCCGCATCGTCTGGGGCGGCCCGGCCGCCGGCATCGACGGCGTCCACGTCTGGACCTTCCAGGAGTCCGCCGGCGTGGTGACCGTCCACACCGAGGAGTCCTGGAGCGGCGCCCCGGTCGAGGCGCGGCCCGTCGAGCTGACGGCGGCGCTGCGGGCCTCCCTGGAGAGCTGGCTGGGCCACCTCAAGGCCGAGGCCGAGCGCCGGTAGCCGGTGGCGCCCGACCGGCAGCGGCAGCCGCACGCCGCCGACCGGGGCCGCCACCGACCGCACCACCAAGCCACCGACCGCACCGCCAAGCGACCGACCACGCCACCACCACCGCACTCACCGGAAGAGGGTTCCGCCATGACCGCCGCCAAGCCGTACCTGACCGGCCACTACACGCCCGTCGCCGACGAGATCACGGCCACCGGCCTCACCGTCGAGGGCCGGCTGCCCACCGAACTGACCGGCCGCCTGATCCGCAACAGCCACAACCCCAAGCCCGGCGTCACCCCCACCCACTGGTTCAAGGGCAGCGGCATGGTCCACGGCATCCGCCTGCGCGACGGCCGCGCCGAGTGGTACCGCAACCGCTGGGTCCACACGCCCGCCCTCGACGGCGCCCCCTACCTCACCGAACACGGCCCCGACCTCACCGCCTCCACCGCCGGCACCCACGTCATCGAACACGCCGGACGCCTGCTCGCCCTCTGCGAGGCCAACCTCCCCTTCGAGCTGACGGCCGACCTGGAGACCGTGGGCGCCTACGACTTCGGCGGCAAGCTCACCTCGGCGATGACCGCGCACCCCAAGGTGGACCCGGCGACGGGCGAACTCCACTTCTTCGCCTCCTCGCCCTTCCCGCCCTACCTGATCCACCACGTCTCCTCCCCCGACGGCACCGTCCTGGAGAGCCAGGAGGTCCCCGGGGCGAGCGCCGCCCTCAAGCACGACTTCGCCGTCACCGCGCACCACGTCGTCTTCCTGGAGGGCTCCGTCACCTTCGACCCCGCCGAGCACTCCGGCATCCCCTACCGCTGGCACGACGCCCAGGCCGCCAGGATCGGCATCATGCCGCGCGGCGCCGGGGGCGCCGCCGACATCCGCTGGTACGAGATCGGCCAGGGCTACGCCATGCACCTCGCCAACGCCTACGAGGACGCCCGGGGCCGCGTCGTGGTGGAGGGCCCGGCCGTCGGCCGGGAGGGCTGGCAGCGCTCCTGGAACTGGTGGGTCGGCGCCCCCGAGCGCGGCGCGGAGCCCAACTCCGGCTCCCGCGCGCGGCGCTGGACCGTCGATCCGGCCACCGGCACCGTCCGCGAGGAACAGACCGACGACCTCACCGTCGAGTTCCCGACCATCAACGAGGAGTACCTCGGCCGCGAGCACCGCTACCAGTACGCGCTCTCGTTCCCCGACGACCTCGGGATCGGCAACCACACCCTGGTGAAGTACGACCGCGCCACCGGCGCCCGGCGGCTGCGGCCCTTCGGCACCGGCCGGCTCCCCAGCGAGGCCGTATTCGTCCCGGCCGAGGGTGCCACCGAGGAGGACGCCGGCTACCTGCTCACCGTCGTCGGCGACCTCAACACCGGCACCTCCGACCTGCTCGTCCTGGACGCCGCCGAACTCTCCGCCCCGCCGATCGCCACCGTGCGGCTACCGCGCCGGGTCCCGGCCATGATCCACGGCTCGTGGATCCCCGACAGCGCGCTCTGACCAGCGGCCCGCCGGGCGGCGGCGGCGACCGTCTCCGCCCCGGCCCCACCGCCGGGGCGGCCGCGCGACGCGCCGGCGGCGGCGGAGCTCGGACGCCCACCCGGGCCGCCACCGCGTCGCCGATGTGGATGAGCCCGCGCACCGGCAAGGTCGCCGGCCACGCGCTCTCCCATCGGCGACGCGGTGGCCGGCTCCGTCTCCGCATGGCGACCCGGGCGTCGCTCGGCCGGCCGGCCGAGGAGCAGCGGTGACCGCACCCGGCCGGCACGACCTCAGCCCCGGCCGGCGCGCCGGCCGATCACTACGGCCTACCGGACACGACGGTCAGCAGGTCACGACGGTCGAGACGGTCGCGTCCGAGGTAGGCCAACCCCACTGGTCCACCGAGAAGTTCGCGGTCACCGTCGAACCGCACGGCGCGGTGGTGGTGATGCCGCTGACGCGCGTCCCGCCCGCCAGCACCAGGACGGTCGGGGTGACCGGGGCCAGCGGGGCGCTGCCGACGACGGTGCCGGCGACCCGGAAGCCGACCTGCTGCGGCTGCCAGGCCGGGTTGGTGGGCGTGGCCTGCCCGTAGAAGGAGACCTGGTTGCCGGTCACCTCGATACAGGCCCGCGTCAGCAGGAAGCCGGGCGCGCCCGGGTTGCCGCAGGTCACGGTGGCGCCCACCGGGCCGGGAACGGGCGCGGCGGCGGCCTCCTGGGCGGTGGCGAGCGTGGCCAGGGTGGCGGCGGTGGCCAGTACGGCGGTCAGGGTCTTCACGGGGGTCTCCCTCGGTTGGTGCCCTCGCCGCAGAGCGAGAGCAATGTGCAATGTCACATCGTTCTCGTTGCATCATGGCAGTCACCCGGAAGCGCGGTGCTCATTTCCGTTTCCCGGAGCGCCCGTTCACCGTTATCGGCCACGGGTTGACCTGATCCGCCTGTCATGAGCCCTCCAGTCGACCCCGCCCGCGGCCGGCTCGCCAACACCGGCGACTCACCCCAGGACTCCGGGACCCGTGCGCCCGTACTCCCGTTCACCCGTACTCCCGTTCACCCGGAACCGGCCGGTCCCGGATCCCGGTCCTGACGCCAACACCCCTCGACCGAACGGGATGTGCGGCACCCCGACCGGTCAGCCGAGATTCGCGCCGCGGAACGACTGCCGGTAGCTGTTGGGCGGGACGCCGACGATCCGCTTGAACTGGCGCCGCAGCGTGGTGGCCGTCCCCATCCCGGTAGCCAGGGCCACCGCCTCGATGCTCTCGTCGGTGGCTTCCAGCAACTCCTGGGCGCGGCGCACACGCTGGGTCAGCAGCCACTGGAGCGGTGTCTGCCCGAGCACCGAGCGGAACTGCCGGCCGAGATTGCGGGGGCTGGTGTTCGCCCTGCGCGCCATGTCGGTCACCGTCAGCGGCCGGTCGAGCCGTTGCTGAGCCCAGGCGAGCACGGTGGACAGCGTGTGCTCACCCGACACCTGGACCGGCGTCGCCACGAACTGAGCCTGGCCGCCCGGCCGGTGGGGCGACATCACCAGGCGGCGAGCGACCGAGTTGGCGATGCCGGCACCGTGGTCGAGGTGGATCAGGTGCAGGCAGAGGTCCACGGCGGCCGCCTTGCCCGCAGAGGTGAGCACGCTCCCGTTGTCCGTGTAGAGCACATCCGGATCGACCACGGCCAGCGGATGGCGCGCGCTCAACTCGTCGGTGTGGGCCCAGTGGGTGGTGGCCCGCCGGCCGTCCAGCAGGCCCGCCGCGCCGAGCACGAACGCCCCGGTGCAGAGCGAGGCGACCCGGGCGCCCGCCGTGTGGGCCGCGCGCACGGCTTCGACCACGTCCGCCGGCAGCGGATCGTCGATGTCGGCGCAGGCGGGCACGATCACCGTGTCGGCGGTCACCAGACGCTCCAGCCCGTGGTCGGGCTCGACCGTGAACGGACCGACCCGCACCGGACCGGGCCCGCAGAGCAGTACGTCGTACCACCCGTCCACGGCCTCACGCGGGGGATTGCCGAAGATCTCGTGAGCCACCGCCAGCTCGAAGTGCAGCAGGCGTCCGACGGCAGGCAGGGCGACAGTGGGCATGTCCGAAACTGTACGGGTCGTGTCGTTCCGGACCATCACGGATCCGCACCCACCGCCGCCAGACTGGTCATCACCAAGGCGACGAGAGCGGGGAAAGCGATGAACAGGACGGCTGCAGTGATGGTCTACGGAGCGACGGGGCACACCGGTCGCTTCATCGTCGCCGAGCTGCACCGGCGAGGCTTCAGGACGATCGTCTCCGGCCGCGACGCGGCCCGGCTGGCCGCGCTGGCGGCCGAGTGGCCCGGCGTGGAACCCCGGCCGGCCACCGTCGACGACCCGGCGTCCCTGGACCGCGCCCTCGCCGGAGCGGCGGCCGTCGTGAACGCCGCCGGACCCTTCGCGGTGACCGGCCGCCCGGTCGTCGAGGCCGCCCTGCGCGCGGGGATCCCGTACGTCGACGTCGCCGCGGAGATCGAGGCGAACGTCGCGATGTTCGCCGACCACGCCGGCGCCGCCCGTGCGGCCGACGTCCCGGTGGTCCCGGCGATGGCCTTCTACGGCGGGCTGGGCGATCTGCTGACGACGGCGGTGATGGGCGAGTGGACGGCCGCGGATGTCGCGCACATCGCCTACGGGCTGAACAGCTGGCACCCCACGCCGGGGACCCGGAAGGCCGGACAGGTTTCGCACGACCGCCGCGCGGGCCGCAGGGTGAGGTTCACGGACGGCGCGCTGCGGTACCACGACGACAAGCCGGCCGAGCAGGAGTGGCACTTCCCCGCGCCGCTGGGCCGACGAGCGGTGTTCGGGGAGTTCACGATGGCCGATGTGGTCACCCTCCCCAGCCATCTGGCCGTGCCCGAGGTCCGCACCTACATGACCGTCGAGGCGGCGGGGGACCTCGCCAAGGAGGACACACCGGCGCCCGAGCCGGTCGACGACCTGGGGCGGTCGGACCAGACCTTCCTCGTCGACGTCCTGGTCACCGCGGGTGGCGTCGAACGCCGTGCCACGGCCCGGGGCCGGGACATCTACGCGATCACGGCCCCGCTGGCGGTGGAGGCCGTCGAGCGCATCCTGACCGGGCGCACGCGCACCACGGGCGTCGCCTCGGCCGGCGCGATGTTCGACGCGGCGGACTTCCTGCGGGCCCTGAGCCCGTACCTGTCGGTCGAACTCTCGCTCTGAGGTCGGGGTGCCCGGGTCGGCGGGCCCGGGTCGGCGTGCCCGCCCCCTGGGCACTCAGCCTGGCGCGCGGTGCGGGTCTCAGCCCGGAACACCGCCGGGGGCACTGTCCGGGGCGCTGCCCGACGTCGCGGTCCGGGGCAGCACCTCGGGTCGCTCCGGGCACTGGGGGTCGTACCGCAGGGCGAGCCGGTCACCTCGGCGCGGCACGTCGAAGGCCGGGAAGGTCTCGGTGACCGACTGGGTGAACTCCCGGCCGTCAGCGGTGGTGTAGCAGACGGTGACGACCAGTTCGGGACAGTCGTTGACGACGGCGCCGGTGCCGTGGAAGTCGACGACGGTGGCCCGCACCGTCACCCCGTACCGGTCGAGGCGCTCGGCCCGCTCGGCCCGCTCCCGCTCCTCGGCGAGGATCCCGCGACGGCGGCGGGCCTCGACCGGCATCGACCAGAGCGCGACCAGGGCGACCGCGGCGGCCGGTCCGAGCAGCCACGAGCTCGTGGTGTCGGCCCCCAGGGCGACCCCGGCCAGCAGGCAGAGCAGGCCGAGGAGGGTGCCGGCGCCGATCGGCAGGTCGGTGGAGGCCGAGGCGGAGCCGTCGGCGGCCAACACGAAGGCCGTGCCCAGGAGCAGGACCATACCGAGGATGACCCCGAGCGGGATGGACAGACCGATCCAGAAGTCGGACGATTCGCAGGCCCGCTCCTGGCCCTCGCCACAGCCCCCCTTCGCGATCATCCTCGCCGTACCCCAACCGATCAGCCAACCGTCCGACGTCAGCATCGCCGCGCAGACCGTCAGCCCCAACAGCTGGGCCACACCGGGCCGTCGGGGCTGGATGGGGACATCTGCGGTGATCTCTCCGGTCATTCGCGGATGCTACCGACGATCCCGCCCACTGGTCTGAACCATTGCATGCACGGCGGATGAACAGCGGAGGCCGACCCGCGCTGCCGCCGTCACCCGGGATCGGGCCCGGACGCACCGAGCGGGCGGACGCGGTGCCGAGGAGGCACCCGGCCCTGTCGGTGACCCCCGTTAGCCTGCGGCGGAGAGTTGATCACGCGGAGCACGGGGAGGCCCTGGACATGGGTGGCGACGAGTGGGCAGGCACGGGGCCGTACCGGCCGAACCTGACGGAGGCGTTGCGCCGGGCTCAGGAGCAGGAGTTGGCGAGGGACGACCGCGGGTTCCCCGGCAGGCACATCGCCGACCTGTGGGGGGACGGCGACTGGCGGGAGTTCATCCTCACCGGCGGCACCGGGACGGTACTCGACTTCTACGCGCTCCTCGATCCCCGGGCCGACGACGACTTCGCGATGGTCCGGCCGCTGACCGACTCCGAGGTACGCCGTTGGGCACCCGACGGCCGGCCGACGCGCGCCCAGTGGGAAGCCGCCCTCGGCACCACGTCCCTCCCCTACCCCGACCGGGGAATCGGCCACTGCACCGTCCTGTACCAGGACGGCGAGCCTGCCCACGTCGGCTACTGGGGCCGCACGGCCGACTAGACGAATCATTCCGACGTGGAAGTGATCGTGATCCTTCAGGTTGAGTGCCGCGGTCGCTGGCTTCGGGTGGAGTGGGCTGCTTGGATGCAGCCATGAGCACCGATCTGCCGAACGGCTATGAGATATCAGCCGATCCAGACCGTCTTGACCACGCGGTCGTACACCAGTGGCTGTCTGGGGATGCGTACTGGGCAATGGGGCGATCCCGGGAGAAGCAGGATGAGGCGATTGCCAACTCCCTGAACTTCGGGGTCTACGACAGCGGCACCGGTGTCCAGCTCGGCTATGCCCGCGTGGTCACCGACCGGGCCACGTTCGCATGGCTTTGTGATGTCTACATCGCCCGAGGAAGCCGGGGGATCGGCCTGGGGCACGCCCTCGTCGCCGCCGTCTGTGAGCATCTCGAACCCTACGGGCTGCGCCGGGTGCTGCTGGCCACCGCGGACGCACACGCGATCTACGCCAAGTCGGGCTTCTCGGCTCTTGAGAAGCCCGAGAAGTGGATGACGCTCGGCGCACAATAGGCCCCGTCCGTGGCCTGCTTGACACCGCCCCTTCACCCGAAGGGGCGGTGGTCGCTGACAGGGCGTCCAAGGCTCACACCTGTATCAAGCCGGTGTCCCCACCTCAACGGCAAGGTCGAGCGCTCGCACCGGATCGACGCCGAGGAGTTCCACCGCACGCTCGCCGGTGTCGTCATCGACGACACCGGTCTCTTCAACGACAAGCTCCGAGCATGGGGGGACTGCTACGCCTTCCACCGCCCGCACGGCGCGCTCGGCGGCCAGACCCCCTACGAACGCCTCAAGACCGAGAGCCAGCTGCAACCGAGCTCCGGCAGACGCACACCTAGAGCGGCAGGTCGCCCGCGAGGTCCGGCGTTCGGGGTGATCCGTCGCCGCCGAGGTCGCGCAGCCGGTGGGCGGCTGACGCGGCGGAGAGCAGCGCGGGGGCGGCCGCCAGGGCGAAGCAGAGCGCCAGGGGCAGCCGGTCGACCAGCAGGCCGATCGTCGCGGTGCCGCCCGCCGAGCCGGCGTTGAAGGCGGTGTTCACCCAGGC
Organism: Kitasatospora sp. NPDC059327; assembly: GCF_042752535.1. Lineage (NCBI taxonomy): Bacteria > Bacillati > Actinomycetota > Actinomycetes > Kitasatosporales > Streptomycetaceae > Kitasatospora > Kitasatospora sp. NPDC059327. Next base: position 9,149 of record NZ_JBHYYB010000135.1, read on the forward strand.
GCCGGCCCGGGTGCGGGCCCGTGGCGCGGCCGTCTCGTCGGCGATCAGGTAGGCGGTGGTGATGACGGGCGAGACGAACAGCCCGGCCAGCGCGACGGCGGCGGCCAACACGGGGAGGTTCGGCGCCAGGCCCGCGCCCGCCAGCCCCAGGCCCAGCCCGGCGAGCAGCAACGGCAGCCGGGCCCGGTTCGGGGCGGACCAACCCACGGCGCCGTAGGCCAGCCCCCCGACGGCACTGCCGGCCGAGAGCGCCGCCAGGACCCAGGCGACCGCCCCGGCCCGCCCGTGCTCCTCGGCGAAGGCCACCACCATCAGGTCGAGCGCCCCGAGCCCCAGCCCGGTCGCGGCCGAGGCGAGCACCGCCCGGCGCAGCTCTCTCCCACCGTCCGGGCGCTCGCCGGGTGCGGCCGGCCCGGTCCGGTCCGCCTCCCGCGCGACCGGGGAGGAGGCCAGCGCCAGCGTTCCCGCCAGCACGAGCCCGGCTCCCGCGGCCACCCCGGCCGCCGGACCCGCGACCGCGAGCAGCAGCCCCACCAGCAGCGGGCCGCTGACGAACAGCAGTTCCTCGGCGACGGTGTCCAGACTGTACGCCCGTCGGAGCAGCCTCTGGTCCGGCAGCAGCCGGCGCCAGAGCGTTCGCATCACCGGACCGAGCGGCGGGGTGCAGGCACCGGCGGCGACCACCAGAGCACCCACCAGGACCGCAGGTGTGCCCGGCCGCCAGGTGGCGCCGGCCACCAGGGCCAGCAGCCCGGCGTACAGCGCGGCCATCGGCGGCAGCGCGCGCCGGGGGCCGTGCCGGTCGACCAGGGCGGCCCGGGCCGGCGAGAGAAGGACGCTGGTCATCCCGAACAGGGCCAGCACGGTACCGGCCACGGGGTAGGAGCCGGTGGCGTCCCGGACGGCCAGCATCATGGCGAGCGGGACCATCCCGTACGAGAGCCGGCCCAGCAGGGCGGCTCCGAAGGCGCGGCCGGCCTGCGGGGCGCGCAGGACAGCGGCGTAGGAGGGGGTGGGCGAAGACAAGGGAGAGGTTCCTCGGCGAAGGCGGGCAGGGCGGGGCCGTACCCGAAGGCGTGCGGGGACACCGGAGCGCCGTGCCCGGTGAGCGGGGGCACGGTCGTGGCGGGTCCACTACGCACGGGGGAGGAACATGCCCGGAACCGTAGCAGACCCGCCGAACCGGCCGGTGGCGTCCGTGTCCGGATACGACCCGCTCCAGGAGAAGCCGCACCGGTCGGGGCGCTCGGGCGAGCCTCCGTCGAGGCTGCTGAAGCCCTGGCGCCTGCCGACGGTGTCGGCAGCCTCTGGGTCGACCCGGGTGGCGACGACGCCGAACCAAGCCGTTCGGCCACCGGTCGGCGGGCAGGCCACCGGGCCCTCGGGCGTGACCGTACCGTCCAGCGCCGCGAGGTGGTGCGAGATCCGTACCGTGCCGTGCACCTCGGAGGGCAGCCCCTGCGACGCCCCCGGAACCAGACGGCTGAACAGCACCGGACGACTGAACGGCACCGACCCCACCTCGAAGGTGAACGTCGTGTCCTCGTCGGGAGGGCAACCGGAGGAAACCGCCCCGCGCCGCCCACCACCACCGGGGCCCCGACCGAACCGCCGCGGGTGACGCGCTCCGGGGACCCCCGACCGGCGAGGAGGACGCGCACCCGCCCACGGCGACGAGAAGCGCGGCGACGACGACCGCCCCGGTGGTCGCCCTCACCCGGGCCGTGGTGATGATGACGGACATACCGCGCTCCCTCGTCCGATGCGCCCGCCGGCCCAGGGCCGGGGCTTCCTCCCGCTGACGGGTCCAGCATCGCGCTCCTGTCCAGGGCGGCACATCTGCCGTTCGGCAGGTTCCAAGCGCCCGTCAACCCTCCTCCCCCTGCCGTTCGGCAGGGGGAGGAGGGGCAGGACAGGGGCAGGACAGGGCCCGCGCCGGGCCGGGGCACGGAGCGGCGAACCTCGAACGCGGAACCGGACCCCGCCCGGCCCGTCGTCCCGCGCGACGGTCACACTGTCGGGGTGCGGGATATCACGAGGGAGGGCGTGGCCATGTCCGAGAGGGTCTTCCACCCCGGGATCGGGGCGCTGCTCACCGTTCCGGGGCCTGACGGGCTCCGGATCCTGACTCCGGAGCTGCCGCCCGTCAGCTCCCGGTACGGGGCGCCGGTCGAGGTCGCCATCCTGCTGGAGCGCGGTGACGACCTGGACCGGGTGGACCTCGCCCTGGTCGCCGAGGTGCTCGGCCGGGTCGACCACTACCTGACCCTGGGGCTCGGCTTCGTGCGCGGGGCGATGGAGGCCGACCCGGGATTCTTCGGCCTCACCGCGGCGGAACTCGCCCGCCACCGCGGCCCCGGTCCCGCCGACGTCCCGCTGGAGGCACCGCAGCTGACCTTCTACGTCGACACCTGGCACCTGCGGTTCGCCGAGGGGCGGCTGCCGATCTGCGCCCCGTACGGCCTCGCGATCGTCTTCGACGGTCACCGACCCGTCCGGGTCGAGGACTTGAGCGAAGCCACGGACATCGACGCCGAGAGCTGAGCTGCCCCCGGACACCAAGCCACCCCGCCCCCGCGAGCGCTACGCCTCGCCGGCGCGCAGCGGGTAGCGCGGGACGGAGCGGCGACGGGCGATCCGCCAGCCGTCCTCGGTGCGGACGTAGACGTCGAAGTAGTCCCCGTTGTAGACCGTCCCGTCGGACTGGATCGCCAGGTAGCGGCTGCGGCCCCGGACGGTGCCGTCCGGTTCCGCGGTGAGCACGCTGTCCAGGGTGTGCTGGTCGGGGGAACGGTTGCCGAGGTCGCGGCTGAACACCCGGATGTCCTCCAGACCGCTGAACACCGCTCCGGTACGAGCCAGTTCCAGCACTCCGTCGGCCGCGAAGACCTCCCCCAGTGCCTTGGTGTCGGCGTTGTCGAAGGCGTGCGAGAAGCGGGCGAGCAGTTGGCGGATCTGCTCGGCATCGGTCGGGGACAGGTCGGCGGCCATACGGTCTCCTCGGCGGGGAAGTCTGGGGGGAGCGGGGGGAAGGCAGGGGAAGAGCAGGGGGGGAGAGCAGGAGAAAGGGCAAGAGAAACGGCAGGTGGGAAGGCCTGCCCCGGAGCGAAGCACCCCGACCGGCCGCCGTCAGCGACAGAGGCAGCCGGTGCGCCGTACCGGACCGACGCCGAACCGGGCCGCCGACCTGGCACCCACGGCGCCGCGTCCACCCGTCCGCTGTGCCACGACGCTCTCCGTCCCCCGACCGACCGGGCCACCAGAACCACCATGGCCACTGCTGTACCGCTGACATGACGTCATGTCAGTCGAGTCCGACCCCGGACATCCCATCGTGAGCAGGGGGTGCCTGCCAGCCGTCCGGGGTCGGCGGCCGACGTTCGCCGCCGCCCCCGAGTCTAGGAAGGCGGCGACGATCAATCAACGCCCCGACCAGGGATTCAGCACCCCGGCGACCTCCCGCAACCGCACGCCACAGGGCCGCAACACGGCCGCCACAAAGCCACGGTGAGGCCGCACCCCGACCACGGCGAAGGCCCTCGCGCCCCCGACCGCACCCCAGGACCCCCCCGCCCCCGACCGCACCCCACCGAGCACCCCACCGACCGGAGACCCCGGACAACCGGGCGGACCCCGGACAGCCGAGAAGGCCCGGGCGGCAGCACCCGGGCCTTCGTCACGACGGGGTTCAGCAGGCGCAGGAGATCCCGGAGCGGGGAGCGGTCAGGTCGTCCACGGGCCGCTGCTCGGTGCCGTGGTCGGTGTCGTAGGCGAAGCCCTCGCGGGCCCAGTACTCGAAGCCGCCCAGCATCTCCTTCACCGGGTGGCCGAGCCGGGCGAAGGCGAGGGCGGCTCGGGTGGCGCCGTTGCAGCCGGGGCCCCAGCAGTAGGTGACGACGGTGGCCGAGGGGTCGATCAGCAGCGGCGCCAGTTCGGCGATCCGGGCGGTGGGGATGTGCACCGCGCCCGGGATCCGGCCCTGTGCCCAGGCCGCCTCGCCGCGGGAGTCGACCACGACCACCCCGGGGACGCCGGCGGCCAGGTCGGCGTGCACGTCCGAGACGTCGGCCTCGAAGGAGAGGCGGGCGAGGAAGTGCGCGGCGGCGACGGCCGGGGCGGCGGCGGGGACGCTGAGAACGGCGCTGGTGGTCATCGGGGTGCTCCTCGAACTGGTACCGGGGCCCGCCCTGTTCGGCGGTGGTTCGATCCTGGCCCGCCGGGGCCGGGGCCCACGAGTGGCGCGATCGCCCACCTTCGTCAAGATACCGCCAGGCCTTGGGCGCCCAGCCGGGCCCGTAGCCCGAGCAGTTCGTGCCGGGCGAGGGCGGGCAGCGCGGTGGCGGCGTCGTCCAGCACCGGAGCGAGCAGGGCCACGGCGGTCTGCGGATCGTGGGCGCACAGGTGACAGTCGGCCATCCGAATGGTGAACAGCACGCGTGTGGTGGGCAGTTGGTCGGGCGCCAGGAGTCGCAGCGCGGTGTCGGCGGCGTCCACGGCGCGCAGGGCCAGCCGGTGGTCCCCGACGGCGGCGGAGGCGTCGCGCAGCGCGGCGGCCGCGCCCGACTCCACCCGCAGCCGCATCGAGGCGATGGAGAGCCAGGGCGCGTCCGTCTCGTCGTGCTCGCCGATGTGGTCGAGGTGGAGCCGGGCGCGGGCGATGTGCCGGACCGTCGCCCGGACGTCCCCCGCCAGGGCGTGCGCCCGGGCCTGGCCGACCTGGGACATCGCGCCGGCCCAGTGCCGGCCGGGCGCGGCGCGGGCGATCTCGCGGGCGAAGCCGAGCGCGGCGGCCGGGTCGCCGTCGAGCCGGGCGAGGGTGCTCATATCGCTCAGCGCCGCGACCTGGGTGGCCGGGTCGTCGGCCAGTTCGGACCAGGTGAGGGCACGGTCGAAGCAGGCCATCGCGGTGGCGTTGCGACCGTGCTGCATCCGCAGCCCGCCGGCGGCGTGCGCGTACTCGGCGGCGAGCCGGGCGAGCGGGCGGCGGGCCCGGGTGTCGGTGGCGCGGGCGAGCCGGCGCAGGATCACCCGCAGGGTCTCCTCGACCGCGGCGGTGCCCGGCCCGGCGGGCGCCTCGCCGGCCCGCAGGTGGGCGGCGAGCAGGCCGGTGAGGGCGTGCGCCGTGTCGGCGTCCAGCGGCGGCGCGGTGTCCGGGTCGGCGGTACAGAACGCGGCGTGCAGGACGGCCAGTTCGCCCGCTTCGGGGACGGCGCAGCCGGCCGCGCCGTGCAGCGGGCAGAGCAGCCCGTAGTCGGGCAGCCGGCGGGGCGGGCCGCCGGCGGCGAGCGGCGGCAGCACCGGTTCGGGGGCGGCCGGGCCGCCGGGCAGCGGCGGGCGGGCCCAGCCGGCCGGGGCGGGCGCGGGCGCCGCGGCGGCCCGGGCGGGCCGGTCCCACTCCCCCGCGTCGGCTTCCTCGGCCCGGAGGCAGGCGGTGTGGAGTTCGCCGTCGGCGTCGAGCAGGCCGTCCAGCCGCTCGGCGATCCGCGGGGTGGTGCGGCGGGCCCCGTGTTCGAGCTTGCTGACGGCGGTGTGGTCGTAGCCGATCTCGGCGCCGAGTTGGGCCTGGGTGAGGCCGGCCCGGCGGCGCCAGTGCCGCAGGCGGGCACCGAAGGCCCGCCAGAGCGCGTCGGCCGACGGCGAACCGGCGGTCGGCGGACCGGCCGACGGCGAACCGGCGGTCGGCGGACCGGCCGACGGCGAACCGGCGGTCGGCGGACCGGCCGACGGCGAACCGGCGGGCGGTACGTCGGCGTGGTTCCGGTGCACGGGGCTGCCCTCCCGAGTCGATCCGGTGACGAGTCGGCCCGGTGACGAGTCGATCCGATGACGAGTCCGTTCCGGCGAGCCGGTCCTGACGGTCCGTTTCCGGCGGAGCGGCCCCGACGAACCGACCCGGCTCCGGCGGAGCGGCCCCGGTCCTTCCGATGAACAGGACGGTACTGGACCGACCGCGGTCCGTACATGAGGTGGTCTCAACCTCTTGGTCTCAACCTCTCCACAAAACCCGCAGCTTGACAGAACTTGCCAACCGCACGAATGCCATGCCGCACCCGTTGACCGTGGCATGACGGCGTGTGAGGGTTCCGGCACCCGAGCGCGGACGCCCGCAGCGGCCGTCCCCCGATGCGGCCCCGCGGTGAGCGCCAGACAGGCACGTCGTCCGCGGTCGAGCACCCCCACGTTCGAGGAGCCTCGGAATGAAACGCAGATTGCTGACGGCGGGAACCACCCTGACCGTCCTGGCCGGCATGCTCACCGCCACCGCGGTCGGGCAGGCCGCCGCCGACCCGGGTCCGGCCGTGAGCGCGCCGCCCAGCGCGCTGGCCGCCGCCGTCTCCGCCGCCGACCAGGCGGCCGCGGCGGGCCTGGACGCCCTGGCCAAGGGCCCGGGCGAGACCTATGAGCGCCAGTCCGTCACCCCGTGGCTCGGCGGCCTCTACTCCGTCGCCTACGAGCGCACCTACCGGGGCCTCCCGGTGGTCGGCGGCGACGCCGTCGTGATAGCCGACGGCCAGGGCAAGGTCCGCGGCCTGCAGTCCGCGGCCACCGGGCCGGTCGGCGGGACGGCCGTCGCGCCGCTGGCCACCGCACCGCTGGTCAGCGCCGCCAACGCGGAGAAGACCGCGCGCGCCAAGCTGGCCGCCGTGGACGGGGTCGACACCCGCCGCCTGGTGGTCAAGGTCCAGGACGGCACCGGGCGGCTCGCCTGGGAGACCGTGGTCAACGGCCGGACCTCCGCCGCGCCGAGCCGGCTGCACGTCTTCGTCGACGCCCGCACCGGCGAGGTGATCGACAGCTACGACGACGTCAAGGCCGGTACCGCCAACAGCAAGTGGAACGGCCCGGCGCCGGTGACGATCAGCACCACCGCCTCGGGCGGCACGTACTCGCTGCGCGACCCCAGCCGGTCCGGGCTGAGCTGTGCGGACTACACGTCCGGCCAGGTGTTCTCCAAGTCGAGCGACTCCTGGGGCACCGGCAACCCGACCAGCAAGGAGACCGGCTGCGCCGACGTGATGTTCGCGGCGCAGAAGGAATGGGACATGCTCCGCGACTGGTTGGGCCGCAGCGGCCACAACGGCAACGGCGGCAGCTGGCCGGTCAAGGTCGGCCTGAACGACGTCAACGCCTACTGGGACGGCTCCTCCGTCTCGATCGGCCACAACAACGCCAACGAGTGGATCGCCTCGATCGACGTGGTCGGCCACGAGTTCGGCCACGGCATCGACCAGTACACGCCGGGCGGCGCCAACAACGAGAACGGCCTCGGCGAGGCCACCGGCGACATCTTCGGCGCGCTCACCGAGGCGTACGCCAACGAGCCGTCCCCGTACGACAACCCCGACTACACCGTCGGCGAGATGATCAACCTGGTCGGCAGCGGGCCGATCCGGAACATGTACAACCCCTCGCTGGTGAGCAACAACCCGAACTGCTACTCGGCGTCGATCCCGAGCACCGAGGTGCACGCCGCGGCGGGCCCGCTGAACCACTGGTTCTACCTGCTCGCCGAGGGCTCCAACCCGGGCGGCGGCAAGCCCACCAGCCCCACCTGCAACAACTCCGCGGTGACCGGCGTCGGCATCAAGGACGCCGGCCGGATCTTCTACGGCGGCATGCTGCTCAAGACGAGCGGCATGACGCACAAGAAGTACCGGGTGGCCACCCTGACCGCCGCCAAGAGCCTCGACCCCAGCTGCACCCTGTACACCCGCACCAAGGCGGCCTGGGACGCGATCAGCGTCACCGCCCAGACCGGTGAGCCCACCTGCGCGCCGAGCGGGAACAACGACTACTCGCTGGCCCTCAACCCGGCATCCGGCTCCGTGCAGCCCGGTTCCGCCACCACCGCCACGGTGAGCACCGCGGTCACCTCGGGCACCGCCCAGACCGTCAACCTGGCCGTCTCCGGCGCCCCGGCCGGCGTCACCGCCTCGGTGAGCCCGTCCTCGGTGCAGGCCGGCTCCTCCGCGACGCTGAACGTGTCGACCACCTCCGCCGCCGCGGCCGGGACGTACGTCCTGACCGTGACCGGCACCGGCTCCGCCACGCACACCGCGCAGTACACGCTCACCGTCGGGGGCGGCAACCCCAACCCGACCGTGCCCGACATCAGCGTCGCCAACGTGCAGGCGCACCTGGCGCAGCTGAACACCATCGCCACCCAGAACGGCGGCAACCGGCGGGCCGGCACCGCCGGCCACAGCCAGTCGCTCGCCTACATCAAGGGCAAGCTGCAGGCCGCCGGCTACACCGTCAGCGAGCAGACCTGCACCTCGTGCACCTACAGCTCCAACAACCTGATCGCGGACTGGCCGGGCGGCCCGACCGACCAGGTCACCATGTTCGGCGCCCACCTGGACAGCGTCGCCGCCGGCCCCGGCATCAACGACAACGGTTCGGGCTCCGCCGTCCTGCTGGAGAACGCGCTGACGCTCGCCCAGCAGAACCCCACCCTGACCCGGCACGTCCGGTTCGCCTGGTGGACGGGTGAGGAGCAGGGCCTGCAGGGCTCGCAGTACTACGTCAACCAGCTGGGCTCCACCCAGCGCAGCGCCATCAAGGGCTACTACAACTTCGACATGGTCGGCTCGCCCAACGCCGGCTACTTCATCAACAACATCGGCTCCACCGCCTCCGCCCCGATGAAGGCCTACTGGGACTCCCTGGGCGTCCAGCCCGAGGAGAACGTCGAGGGCCAGGGCCGCTCGGACGACTACTCCTTCCAGCAGGGCGGCATCCCGACCTCCGGCTACGCGGCCGGCGCCAGCGCCGTCAAGACCGCCGCCCAGGCGGCCAAGTGGGGCGGCACCGCCAACCGGGCCTACGACTCCTGCTACCACCAGGCGTGCGACACCACGAGCAACATCAACGCCACCGCGCTGGACCGCAGCGCCGACGGCGTCGCGTACACCCTGTGGAAGACCTCGGTCGGCACCGGCCCGATCCCGACCAACGACTTCTCGGTCGCGGTCAGCCCGACCACCGGCAACGCCCTCCCGGGCGGCACCACCAGTGCCACGGTCGGCACCGCCACCACCGCCGGCTCCGCCCAGACGGTGAACCTCACCGCCTCGGGCGCGCCCAGCGGGGTCACCGCCTCGGTCAGCCCGTCCTCGGTGCAGTCCGGCTCCTCCGCGACGCTGAACGTCTCGGTCGGGTCCTCGGTCCCGGCCGGCACCTACACCATCACCGTGACCGGCACCGGTTCGGTCACCCACAGCACGACCTACTCGCTGGTGGTCGGCACCGACCCGGGCAACCCGGGCGGCACCTGGACGCCGGGCACCACCTACCAGGCGGGTGACGTGGTCACCTGGAACGGCCTCAGCTACCGCTGCCTCCAGGGCCACACCGCCCAGGTCGGCTGGGAGCCCAACATCGTCCCGGCCCTCTGGCAGCAGATCTGACCTGATCCGATCTGTTCCGGAGACCTACGGGACCAGGCCGGGCCGCGGTTCGTCGAGGGGGACGAGCCGCGGCCCGGCCGCCTGTACGGCGGGGGCCACCGGGGGCACGACGGGGTGCCACCCGGGCCGGCGGCCGATCCGGGCGGCGAGGACGACCGCGCGGACCGGCACCCTGCCGCGGTGGCAGGGCCCCCCCGGGGGGGGGGGGGGCGCCCCCCCCTGCACCGCGCGGCGGCCGGGCCCCCCGCCCCCCCCCC
>NZ_JBHYYB010000136.1:0-18565 GCF_042752535.1 Kitasatospora sp. NPDC059327
GCTTCTTCTAGGGCGTGTTTGCAAAGTCGCGTCGGACCAGGCGGGACTTTGCAAACACGCCCCAGGGCGCGAGAACGGCGCCTGCCCCGGGCGAGAACCCGGGGCAGGCGCCGTCCGCCCGGCCCGCCCGACGCGGAGGGCCGCGATCCCGCCGCCGGCTACGGCGGCGGCGACTTGAGCGGCTCGGCGACCGGCGCGCCGTCGACATCGGTCAGGAAGTCGCGGTGGACCGGCTTCCGGTCCTTCGGCCCGGGGAGGTCCGGGCACGCGACGCCGTCACCGTCCCGGTCGAGCACGTTCGGGTCGAGCGCGTCCGCACGCAGCACCGCCTGCGCGTCGGCCTGGCTCCTGAACGCGTCGCAGTCGACCACGTGCCCCTGACGCACGTACGGAGCGACGTCGAAGGCGTGCGCCGGGGGCCCGTCCCCGCCGCCGCACGCGGTCAGGGTGATCGCCGCGATCACGCCGAGCACCGCGACGGCGGTACGACGAGCCGGCCGCGGCGGCCGGGCCGGACCCCGGTGGACGGTGCGTGGCTGCTCCGGCATCGTCCTACTCCGATCCGGTCCGGAACACCTCGACCGTTCCGTGTTCCGGATCGACCGCGTACACCTTCGCCGTGGTGTCGTTGGTGGCGAACGCCCCGAACTGGCGGGGCGTGCCGAGCGGCGCCAGCGCCAGCAGCGTGCCGCCGTCGGTCACCCCGATGCCGCCCGGCGCGCCGCCGCTGCTCTGTTGTGCGAGGAAGATCCGGTTGAACTTCTTCAGCACGGTGGCCTGGTGCGCCGGGTTCCCCTTGGCGCTCGACGCGGCGCAGACGAATGCCTGCCCCGTGACCGTCGCCCCGACGATCCGGTCGACGCGACCCCCACCGGTACCGCACTTCGCTCCGGTGGGTCCGCCCAGCAGTTCGACGAAGACCGCTCCGGCCGCCGGGTTGTAGACCGGCGCGGCGGGGATGAAGGTCGATCCGCCGAGGTCGTTGATCGGTGTGGAGCTGCCGTCGGCGGGGTTGATGACGATCGTCGTCGCGACGGTGATCCACTTGCCCGAGGGACTCGCCGGGTTCGGGACGCACCTCCTGGCGAGGAGGTAGACCAGGTTGCGGACGGGATCGACGGCGAGGCCGCCCCGGGCGCTGCCGCCGACGAGGACGTCCCCGGCGTTGGGGGCGCTACAGAGAGACCTCGTCGGGAACTGTGCCACGACGGTGGCGGCGTGGGTCTGCGAGGAGATGCGGAAGAGGCCGATGGCGGCGGCGTCGGTCGCGCCGAGGCCGAGGTTCGCCTTGGTGAGGTACACGGCGTGGCGCCCGGGGTCGAAGGCGAAGTCCATGCCGACGGGCACGATTCCCGCGACGGGCAGGGGGATCGGCGTCGCCGACGAGCCGCCGGCCGGAATGTAGGCGACCACCGAGTCGTTGCCCCCGGCACCGCCGCCCACGTAGACCTCGCCGTTCTCGGGGGAGACGGCCAGGGCCGCGACGGTCGCCGTGAAGCCGCTCACCCGGGTCACCTGGTTGGCGTTGGCCGTGTCGATGACCGCGACACCGCCGGTACCCCCGACGTAGACCTGGCCCGTGCCGGGGTTGACGGCGATGCGGGTCGGGCCCGACACGGCGGCGGAGACGTCGATCGGAGCACCGATCGGGGTGTCGGTCCTGCCGTCGATCACGGTCACGTCGTTGCTGCCGCCGGCCACGACGTACACGCGGTTCGCCTTCTCGTCGACCGCGAGGTCGGCCGGATTCGTACCGGCCGGGATCGGGTCCACCGCGGGCTCCGTCGACGTGGAGGCGTCGTAGAGCGCGAACGACGACTTCTCGCCCCGGCCGCACTTGTTCTCCTCGCCGACCACGACCACGTTGTAGACCGGGTCGCCGGCCAGCAGCCCGTCGGCCTTCAGATCATCGACCGTCGCGTACTGCCCGTGCTTCGCGCAGTAGGACTCCTCCGCCGTTCGCAGCGTGGCCGCGTCCGCGGCGATCGCGGCCTTGTGGCCCTTGTCGCCGATGCCCCGGACGGAGAACACCACGATGGCGGCGAGGACGCCGAGGATCACGATGACCACGAGCAGCTCGATGAGCGTGAAGCCGTCCTGGCGTCTGGAGCGCCACGGGGGCGGGAGATGGTCCGATGTCATGGCGGTCGGGGCTTCCTTCGATCGATGGGTCACGTTCGGCCCGGGCGTACGCGCGAACCGTCGCCTCGTCATGAGGCCTTCCGTCGCACGGGTTTGACGTCCTTCGGTCCCGGCAGGTCCGGGCACGCGATGCCGTTGCCGTCGTCGTCGAGACGGTTCGGATCGGCCGGCCCGAACCGCAGGACGGCCTGCGCGTCCGCCTGGCTCGCGAAGTCCGCGCAGTCGTAGGCGTCACTGCCGTAGCGCAGGAACCAGCGGGCGTCGAAGGGCCGTTCCGGCTGCGGACAGCGCGCGCCGCGGGGCTCGCCGGGACCGCACCCGGCCTGCTGGGTGACGCCGGCGACCGGCGTGGTGTCGCGCGGTGCCGCCAGTCCACGACACGCGACGCCGCCTCCGTCGTCGAGGCGGTTCGGATCGCCGGGATCGACCCGCAGCACCGCCTGGGCATCCGCCTGACTGGCGAAGTTGGCGCACTCGAAGGCGTTGCCGTGGGTGGCGTACTCCTTCGGGTCGAACTCCTTGCCGTGCGGGCAGAGCGCGGAGCGCTGGGTGCCCGGCGTGCACCACTCGGGGTCGGCCTTCCGGGCCGCGGCGGCCTGGTCCGCGCCTCCGCGCGTCAGCGCCACGACGACCAGCGCCACCACGGCCAGCCCGAGAGCCAGTGCGCCCCACTTGGTCACGCGCGAGCGCGACAGTCTGCTCAACAGTGCCATTCCACGCCTCTGCCCCTCGTGCCGCCAGCCCTTCCATGCGCGTGGCAGCGGACCGACGGCCCTCGGCCGCCGGCCCCGCTGCAGGCTGGATAGGTGCATTAGATCCGTGCCCAGCAAGGTTGTCAATCATTGACTACTGGGCCTCCGAGTGAGCACCATCTACGCATGTGCGGCGTGATCACGCCGGGAAGCCTCGCAGATGCCAGGTGCTTCGGGCACTTGTCCGATCCCACCAGCGGGATGCCCGTGCGGGAGCCGCCGCCCCACCGGATCGACGAGGAGCAAGCAGATGAACCACAGGTCCAGGCGCGCTTGGCGCGCCCCGAACTCCGCCCGCACCGCCCTGCACCGGGTACGGAGGGCGTTCGCGGTGAGCGCCCTCGTGACGGCGCTGATCGCCGTCGCGTCACCGGCGGCGTTCGCCACCACGAACGCGCAGGTCGCCATCGCCAACAACATGTACCCCGCGACGAGGGACATGAAGAGCACGATCGAGTCGCTGGAGTCGTTCACGGCGTTCACCGCGAACACCGCCTCGCAGGTCGGCGGGTACTGGAACAAGCCGGCGATCGACACGTCGACGATGCGCGGGATCACCTCGGGCAGCCTGCGTCAGCAGCTGAAGAGCGCGGGTCCGTACACCACGTGCAACCCGTCGTCGTCCAACAACTGCGTCGACGGGCCGCTGCACATCGACGCGTTCCTGTCGGCGGACGCGGCCAACGCGGACGCGGTGATCCCGACCTCGCTGGGTGGGACGTGCACCGCGAGCGCGAGCGTCGAGTGCAACGGCACGGCCTCCAGCAGGCACGCCGTGGCGATCGGGCACCTGGCGATCTACAGCTGCAGCGGCAGCTGGGCGGGCTCGACCAAGGGTGACGACCCGTCCAACGGCGGGACCCCGCCGCTGGCGCTCGGCGCCGACGCGAACGGCAGCGGCAACGGCAAGGCGCAGTCGCCCCGATGTGACGCCTCGCCGGTCGCCGGCGGCGCCCCCACGACGATCTCCGGGTTGGTGACCTGGCTCGGGACGAGCGGGAACCGGGTCGCGGTCGCGGACCCGGCGTCCGCACCGTTCGGTGCGGCGTCCAAGCAGGCGCTGATCCAGAACGGGTTCACCTGGGTCACGAGCGGCGCGGGCCAGAACGTGTTCACCGGGAGCGCCTGCGACACCGCGGGCACGGCCTGCAAGGTGCGCCTGGAGTCCGGGATCAGCCAGGTCCGCGGCGCGGTGACGGCGAACGCCGGCGGGAACACCCAGCTGGGTCTCGTCGCGAAGTCGAACATCATGCACGTGAGCTGGACGTCGAGTTCGCTGAACGGCACCACGGGCAATGACCCCAACACGTGGACCGACGTCGACTCAAGCGCGTACTCCGGCTACGGGGAGATCGAGCAGTACGGCGTCGCCCTGACCGGTGGCAACGCCGGCGCGGCGGCCGCCTGGGACGACCTGTTCAACAACAAGTGGGACATCAACAGCACCATCCAGCAGACCCTCGCCGCCTACGGCTACTAGGCACTCCGGAGCACTGGGCCAAGGGCCGTCGGCCGGGCACGCACACCGCCCGCCGACGGCCCGGACCACCGATCCCCCGTCGGCGCGCCCGCGTCGGTCGGCGGTCGTCCCGCCCCGGTGCGTCACCCACTCCTGTTCAGCAGGCCCTGAGGAGGGGCCCCATCCATGGGCAGATCACCACGTCGGCACCTCACGCCGGACGGCCGCTCGGTCGCGCTCACGCGCCGTCGGTCCCGCCGGGTTCCGACCCTCGTCCTCGCGGTGGCGACCGTCGTCCTGGCCGGCGGTCCGGCCTCGGCGGCCGCCGCCGACACGACCGCCGCCGACACGACCGCCTTCGGCACCGCGGTGAACCTCGACGACAACGGCCGCGGCAGCTCCGCCGTCGCGATCGGCGACCTCGACCACGACGGGGTACCGGACCTCGTGACGGCGATCCGCGCCGAGGGCCTGGGCGTGTTCCTCGGTACGGGCGGCGGCGGCTTCGGCCCCGTGACGAAGTACCCGGCGCCGAAGACCGCGTCGAGCGTCTTCCTCGGCTCGGCGGTCATCCGCGACGTCAACGGCGACGGCCACCAGGACGTCATCAGCCAGGACTCGCGCGGCAACGTCGCCCTGGTCTGGCTCGGCGACGGCACCGGCGCGCTCGGCACCGGTGCCAAGACGCAGCTCAACCCGACGCCCGGGTGCGACAGCACGGGCGACAATCCGTGCGTCGCGCGCTTCCCGACCGACGTCGCCGTGGGCGACTTCGACGAGGACGGCACGCCGGATCTCGCGACGTCGAACGCGAACACCAACAACGTCTCGGTGGTGACCGGCAACGGCGACGGCACGTTCGCCGCGGCGACGCAGTTCGCCCTGGGCGCCGGTACCGGCCCGCAGGGCCTCGCGGCCGCCGATCTCAACGGCGACGGCCACCTGGACCTCCTGACGTCCAACCTGTCGACCGGCACGCTCTCCGTGTTCCTGGGCGACGGGAGCGGGGGCTTCGGCACGCCGTCGAGCGTCCCGGCCGGTGTGACGCTGCCGTCCAAGCCCAAGCTCGCCGACGTCAACGAGGACGGCAAGCCGGACGCGGTCGTCGTGGCGCCCGGCACACCGGGGCGCGTCGCCGTCCTGCTCGGCGACGGCGCCGGCGGATTCGGCACCGCGAACGTCCTGTCGGCGGGGACGAACCTCAGCTCCGCCTCGGTGGCCGATCTCAACGGCGACGGCCACGCCGACCTGGTCGTCTCCAGCGCCGATTCGAACGAGGCCGTCGTGCTGGAGGGCGCCGGCACCGGTGCGTTCGCCGGCCCGCTCGCCTTCGGGCTGAACGGCGGTCGCAACCCGCAGGCCACCGCCGTGGCCGACCTCGACGGCGACGGGCGTCCCGACATCGCCACGGCCAACAGCAACGGCTCGGCGACGTACGTCAACGACGCCTCGGTGCTGTTCAACACCACGAACCGGCCGCCGACGGCCGCGAACGACGCGTACAGCCACATCGGGGCGGACACCGCGCTCGTCGTCGGCGCTCCCGGAGTGCTCGGCGACGACACGGACCCCGACGGCAACACGCTGACGGCGTCGGTCGTGACCGGGCCGGCGCACGGCACCCTCACGCTCGCCCCGGACGGCTCGTTCGACTACCGGCCCACCGGCGGCTACGTCGGCAGCGACAGCTTCACCTACAAGGCGACCGACGGCACGGACGAGTCGAACGTGGCGACCGTGACGATCGGCGTCTCGGCCGGCTGCCGCGGTCTCGCCGCCACGATCGTCGGCAACGGTGCCGTGTCCGGCACGAGCGGCGCCGACGTGATCGTGACCGGCAACGGGAACGACAGTGTCAGCGGCAACGGCGGCAACGACACGATCTGCACCTTCGGCGGCAACGACGCGGTGTCGGGCGGCAGCGGGAACGACTACGTCGACGGCGGTGACGGCAACGACGCCATCAGCGGCGGCGACGGCGACGACGTCCTCCAGGGCGGGGCCGGCGACGACGCGCTCTCCGGTGGTGGCGGCAACGACACCGTGATCGGTGGTGCCGGCAGCGACACCCTCTCCGGCGGCAACGGCACGGACGTCTGCGCCGGCGACGCCAACGGCGGCCCGACGCTCCCGGGCACGGACGCGATCACGCCCGGCGGCTCCTGCGAGACCGTCGTCGAGGTGCCGTGACCGACCGGCGTCTCCGGCGGGTTCCGATGAGACGCTGACCTGCGTCAAGGGCTCGGCGATCGCGATGACGCGGTCGCCGAGCCCTTCGCACTGCCGCGCGCACACCGTTGAGCGCTGTCCACCGCTACCGGGTGTTCCGGACGGACGGTGACGGGTGTGGCGGCGGGGTTTCGTCCGTCGCGGTCGTTCCGGCGGCTGCCGGTCGGGTGACATCCTCGCGCGCGGGGCGGCGGGATGGTTGCCGAGGAAGGACGACCACGAGCGTGACGTCAGCCGGTCGTGGCGGCCTCCCGCGCCGAGTCGACCTCGGCGGCGTCGAGGAACCGGCGCGCGGCGCGGACGTGTTCCAGTCGCCAGGCGTAGATCGCGCGGGCGAGGTGGTCGCCGGCGGCGTCCTCCTTGGCCCGCAGCGACTCCTCGATCTCGTCGATGACGACCCGCTGACGCTCGACCAGGCGAGCCGGGCTGGTGTCGCGGCGCTGGAGCAGCAGCAGCTTGCACGTGAGGTCGGCGCGGACGTCGAACAGCTGGGTCACGGGTTCGCCGAGCCAGCGGGTGACCGTCGCCTTCGCCGAGCGGGTGACGGCGTAGACCATGCGCTGCGGTCCGCGATTGCCGTCCTCCGCGCCGACCGGCGTGATCAGTCCGCGCTCGACCAGCCGCGTGATCGACCGGTAGACCATCGGTCGGGAGATGTACCAGAACTCACCGATGTCCGCTCCCTCCGCGGTGAGGGAGGCGATGGCGAAGCCGTGGCTGGGCCCTTCGGCCATGAGTGCGAGCACAATCCACTCGGCCAGTGGCAGATCAAGTTCCTTCATGGTGACAAGGGTAAGGATCGTGACGATGCCGGCCGAGACCTGGAGCCGGAAGGGCTCGGTACAGGCGCCGTGTTCCCGGCGGAGCGATCGATCGGCCCGGAGGGCCGGCCGCGGATCCGCCGGCGTTCCCGGCCCGCGCCCGGCAACCGGCCCAGGTGGTCATGGTCAGCGGCGGACCGTCGTGAGCGCCGCACCGATCGCGTACGGGTCACTCAGGCCCTCGTACCAGTGGATGACGGGCGCGCCGACGAGGACGGCCGCGATGGCACCGGCGGCGAGGAACACCCCGAACGGGAGGCGGGTGTGGCGCGTCGCCCGCCCCGACGCGATGAGCGCGATGGCCACCACCAACCCGGCGGCGCTGCCGGCCAGCAGCGCGAGGACGAGGTACGACGGGCCGAGCCAGCCCAGTCCGGTGCCGAGCAGGCCGGCCAGGCGCACGTCGCCGAATCCGAGCCAGGCCGGCCGCACCCAGTGCAGGGCGAAGAAGACGGCGAACCAGCCCAGCCCGCAGGCCGCGGTCACGCCGAGCCGCTGCCACTGACCGGTGGCCGCCGCGGCCGCGAGCAGGCAGGCGGCGGTGAGCCCGAGGGTCGGGTAGATCAGCCGTCGAGGGAGCAGGAAGTGTTCGGCATCGCAGGCGGCCAGGGCCAACAGCCCGGCGGTGAAGACCAGTTCGGCCGGCAGCACTTCCGACCAGCCGAACCGCAGCGCCTCGGCGAGGAACAGGATCGCGGTGAGCGCCTCGATCAGCGGGTAGCGCGCGGGGATCGGCACCCGGCAGGAGCGGCAGCGCCGGCCCAGCAGGAGCCAGGACACGACGGGGATGTTGTCCCGGGCCGCGATCGGGGTGGCGCAGCGCGGGCAGGCGGAGCGGGGCCGCAGGACCGAGCGGCCGGCGGGCACCCGGGAGACGACGACGTTGAGGAACGACCCCACCGCGAGGCCCAAAAGACCGATCATCACAACAAAAGTGGATGGCATGGGCGCAATGGTGCCGTACGGTGCGTATCGGTCAAGACCGGCACGATGCGAGCGATCGGGACAGTGGTCCGGGCCGGGCGCACCGTCCGCGGGACGGTCCGGGCCCACGACGGATCCGCCGACGCCGCGGGGGGCCGACGATCGCCGGCCGGTCGCGTCCGGTGAGGCCTCCCCCGGATCAGCCGCAGGGGCTCGACTTGCCGACCGGGGGCGAGAACACGTACGAGCCGTCCTTCGGGTTGACGTCGTACCACTCGGAAGCGATGGACAGGAACCCGGCCTTCACCAGCTCGTCCATGGTGCCGTACTTACCGGGGTCGTGACTGGCGAAGAACGCCTCTTCCGCGGTGCTGATCGTGGCCTTGTCGGTCTTGCACGCCGCGCTCTGGCCCTTGTCGTTGATGCCGCGGACGGAGAAGACGACGATGGCGGACAGGATGCCGAGGATCACGATGACCACGAGCAGCTCGATCAGCGTGAAGCCGGCTTCCGCCGTCTCGTTCCGTGCGCGCATTCGCCGGCGCGACATGCCTTGCAGGTTTGTGAACATCTTTCTCCATCTACAGCGACCGCGGCAGGCAAAGCCGGGCGATAGTAACTTCCTGATTAATCAGCCGCAGACTACTGAGCGCCAAGTAGGCCCGCAAGAGGTGAATCCCACGAAAAACCGCCACCCCGGGGGGCGCCGGCGCCCCGATTGGCGTGATGTAGTATCCCGCTGACTAATCAACGACTGACACAACTGCGGCGACACGCGCGGCGAATGGTCGGCCGTTGTTCTGGATGCGCGAAAGGGGTGGGTTCCTTGGCGAATCGCCGGCTTCTCCGGCGCCGCGCGGCGACGACAGACCCTGCGGGCGAGGACGGCACCCTGCCCGACGCACCGCGGCACCGGGCACCGTCCCCGACGGACGAACCGCTCCCGGACCCGACGTCCGGCACGGCGCGGCCCCCGGACGCGGGGCGGGAGCGGCCGCGCCTCGGCGAACTGCTGGTGCGGCGCGGCCTGCTGACCCCGGCACAGGTGGACGAGGCGCTCCTGCAGCAGTCGGCGTCGGGCAAGCGACTCGGCGCCCTGCTGGTCGAACTCGGCATGGTCGACGAGCGGTCACTGATCGAGGCACTGTCGGTCCAACTCGACGTCCCGGTCGCCGACCTGCGCCAGAGCGAACCCGATCCCGACGCGGCCGCCCGGGTGCCGGAGGCACTGGCCCGCTCGTTGGGCGTCGTCGCGGTGCGGCGGACCGAGGGCACGCTGCTGATCGCGGCGGGCGACCCGGGTGACCCGCGAGTGCTCGACCAGGTCGGACGGGCCGTCGCGCCGGACCGGGTCAGCCTGGCGATCGCGGCCCCCTCGGACATCCGTCGCTCGATCGACAGCACCTACCGGGCCCTGACCGGTGTCAGCAGCCTGGTCGAGGCCTTCAAGGCGACCGAGACCGGCCGCGACGCCACCTCCGGTGCCAGGGTGGTGAGCGAGGACGCGCCGGTGGTGCACCTGGTCACCCTCATGCTGACCCAGGGCCTGCGCGACCGGGCCTCGGACATCCACGTCGAACCGCACGCCGACCGGGTCCGGGTCCGCTACCGCATCGACGGCGCGCTGCACGACGTACTGAGCCTGCCGGAGACCATGGGCCCGTCCGTGGTCAGCCGGATCAAGATCATGGCCAACATGAACATCGTCGACCGGCGGCGTCCGCAGGACGGGCAGATCACCACCGAGATCGACGGCAGATCGGTCGACATCCGGGTCGCGACCAGCCCCACCATCTGGGGCGAGAAGGCGGTGCTGCGGCTGCTGGACAGCAACCGCACGCTGTTGCGGCTGGGCGAGCTCGGCATGCCCGCCGCGACCTACGAACGGTTCGCGTCCCTGCTGCGCTCCCCGTACGGCATGGTCGCCTGCGCCGGACCGACCGGCAGCGGCAAGACGACCACCCTCTACGCCACGCTCGGCGAACTGAACCAGAGCGAGCGCAACATCACCACCATCGAGGACCCGGTGGAGTACGTGGTCCCGTCGGTCAACCAGATCCAGATCAACGACCAGGCGGGCATCACCTTCGCGACCGGCCTGCGCTCGATCCTGCGACAGGACCCCGACGTGATCCTGGTCGGCGAGATCCGGGACGCCGAGACGGCCCGGATCGCGGTCGAGTCCGCTCTCACCGGCCACTTCGTCCTGTCGTCCATCCACGCCGCCGACGCCTGCTCGGCGCTGCACCGGTTCGCCGACATGGGCATCGAGCCGTTCCTGATCACCTCCACGGTCGCCGGGGTGGTCAGCCAGCGACTGGTCCGGCGGATCTGCGACCAGTGCCGCGAGCCCTACCGGCCGGGCGTGGACGAGCTGGCCTTCTTCACCAAGGCCGGCGGGTCGCCCGACACCGAGTTCTGGCAGGGGCGGGGCTGCAACTTCTGCTCCCGGACCGGCTACCAGGAGCGGATCGGCGTCTTCGAACTGCTGGTGACGAGCGACGCGGTCAAGCGGCTGCTCGTCGAGAACGCTCCGGTCGACAGCCTGCGCGCGGCCGCCCGCGAGCAGCACATGGAGAGCCTCCTGGACGGCGGCGTCCGTCTGGTGGAGGAGGGGACCACCACCATCGCCGAGATCATGTCCAGCGTGTACGTGGCCTAGCGGGCGCGTCCTCGGAGCGCCGCCCGGGGGCGTCGAGGACCCGCCCCGGGCCCGGATCGCCGGACGCCCCACCCGAACACCCACGACGCGAACCCCCGGACACCGGAAACCAGGAGGACATCGGCATGGCCACCTTCAAGTACGTCGCGGTCGGCCCGGACGGGAGGCGGGCCACCGGCGTGCTCAAGGGCTCCAGTGTCGACGGCGTGACCGACAGCCTGACCCGGCAGGGCTACGACGTGCGGTCGGTCACGGCCGCGGGGCGCGACCTGCTGCGGCTCGAACTCACCGCGAAGAAGATCGACCTGGTCGAACTGAGCAACTTCTCCCGCCAGATGGCCGCCTTCATCAAGGCCGGCGTGCCCATCCTGGACGCCCTGGAGATCATCCGCGCCGAGACCAAGGACAAGAAGCTGGGCCGGGTGCTCGTCGACGTCATGGACTCGCTGCGGTTCGGCGAAGGCTTCGCCGTCGCGATGGCCGCCCACCGCGCGGCACTCCCGCCGTTCTACGTCGCGGTCCTCCGCTCGGCCGAGGCGACCGGCGAACTCGACGTGGTGATGGCTCAGTTGGCCCGCTACATCGAGCGCGACGTGGAGGGCCGGCGCGGCATCCGCTCCGCTCTGACCTATCCGATCCTGGTGATGGGCCTGGCCGTCGCCGTCGTCCTCGTCCTCGTCATCTTCGTGCTGCCCCGTTTCAAGGAGTTCTTCGCCTCCTTCCACGCGGAACTGCCGCTGCCCACGAGGATCCTGCTGGGCTTCACCGACTTCGTCACGGCCTGGTACCCGGTCATCGTCGGCGGGCTCGTCGCGCTCGTCGCGGCACTGGTCGCCGCCTTGCGGACCGAGCGCGGACGAGCGCTGCGCGACCGCTTCCTGCTGGCGACACCGGTGGTCGGCGACGTGGTCCGCTTCATGGTCATCGAACGGTTCTGCCGCATCCTGACCTCGATGATCAGGGCCGGCGTGCCCATCCCCGAGGCGCTCGGCCTGGCCGGCGCGGGCGCCAACAACCTCGTCTACGAGCGGTCCCTCGGGACGGCCCGGACGGAGATGCTCGAAGGCGGCGGCATCTCCCGGCCGATCGCCCGCACCAAGCTGTTCCCCGGGGCGGTCACCCAGATGATGCGGGTGGGGGAGGAGACCGGGACCCTCGACGACCAGCTCGACAACGTGTCGGAGTTCTACGAGAAGGAACTGCAGCACAAGCTGAAGCGGCTGACCAGCCTGTTCGAGCCCACTGTGGTGATCATGGTCGGGGTCGTCGTGGGTTTCGTGGCCGTCGCCCTGCTCTCGGCGATCTACGGCGTCTACAGCCAGGTCGGCGTCCAGTGACCGGCCCGGCCCGCCGCCCGCGCCGCCGTCGCGGCGACGAGGGCGAGACGCTGGTCGAGGCCCTCGTCGCCGTGGCGCTCATCGGCGTCGCCTTCGTGGCGATCCTCGGGGGCATCGGCACCGCGATCATCAGCTCGGCCACGCAGCGGAAGGTGACCACCGCCGACGCGCTCGTCCGCAGCGCCGCCGAGCAGGTCGTCGGGGCCCCGTACGTGTCCTGCGCCACCGGGTACGGGACACCGACGCCGACGGCCGGGTACACCGTGACCGTCGAGATCGCGTACTGGGACGGGGTCGGCGCGTTCGGCCGGCCCTGCCCGACGGCCGACGCCGGAGTGCAGAAGGTGACGCTCACCGTGCGCGCGACCGGCCCCCACCCCGTCCGCGACACCACCCTTGAGGTGATCAAGCGGGAGTCGGTGCCGTCATGACGACACGACAGCCGACCGCGCGCCCGGAGTCGGGGTTCACCCTGACCGAGCTGCTGGTCACGATCGTCATCGTGGGCATCATCGCGACCCTGCTGCCGAAGGCGATCGTCCTCGGCCTGCGGGTCACGGCGGACACCGAGAAGCGGGTGGCCGCCACCGGCGCGACGGCCACGCTCACCCGCTACTTCTACGGCGACGTGCACAGCGCGGACAGCGTCACGACCGCCCCCGCGTGCGGCGTCGCCGACGTGATCGTCCACCTGAGCCGGACCGGCACCGACGTCGTCTACACCTACGACCGGCCGACCGGCGCCCTCAGCCGGGTGACGTGCGGCGACGGAGCCGTCGTGACCACGCTGCTGGGCCGGTTCGACCACGCCACATCGACCCATCCGGTGACTCTGGGCTGCGGTGCCGAGACCTCGTGCACCTCGCCCATGGAGGTAACGCTGACCGTGCGGAGCGACCCGGCCTCGGCGCCGACGACCCTGACCGCCGTCCGACGATCGAGCGCCTCATGACCGGCCGCCCCGACCCGCGCCGCCCCGACCCGCGCCGCGCCGGCCCGCGCCGCCTCCACCCGTGCCGCATCGCCCCGCGCCGCCCGCACGACGACGAACAGGGCGCGACACTGATCCTCGCGCTGGTCTTCATCGTCGTCTTCAGCCTGATCGCCGTGTCGGTCCTGTCCTTCGCCGGCACGTCGCTGAAGGCCGCGGGCGTGTACGTCGGCCAGGGCAAGCGGGCCTACAGCGCGGACGGTGCCACGCAGCTCGCGATCGCGAACTTCTCGCAGGGCAACCCGTGCGCCGACTACACCGCCCCGCCGCTCAACGACCGGCAGATGATCGTCCACTGCGACCCCCTCAACGCCTCGCCCGCCACCACCCGCGCGACCCAGCCGCAGGACGCGCTGCGCAGCCTGGGCCGGTCGGCGGACGACGGTGTCAAGGTGACCGCACCGGGCCTGCGCGTCCAGGGGAGCGTCTTCTCCCACGCGAACATCACCACCGGCGCGGACGCCTCGATGGTGGTGACGGGCGACGTGTCCGCCGTCGGGGCCTGCTCCGGCGCCGTGTCACAGACCCGGCTGCCCCCGTCCCAGGCGCCGTACGTGCGCGACTGCGCGAACGACACCCCGCCGGCCCCCGCCGACGAAGCCGTGGGCGCCGACCCGGACTACACCCCGCCCGCCACCGCCGTCCCGGTCCGGCGGACGGTCCCCGCGTGCCCCGCGCCCGGTGCCTGGCTGGTGCGGTTGCGGCCCGGCTCCTACGACGACGCCCGCGCGCTCACCGCGCTCACCGGCGGCGGCTGCCCCGGCGTCGTGGTGTGGCTGCAGCCCGGTGTCTACTACTTCGACCTCACCTTCACCGGCGGCGCCGACGTCTGGACGGTCGGCGATCCCACCGTCAGCGTGGTCGGCGGCACCCCGGCCGGCTGGGACCCCGGGGCCGCCACCCGCCCGACCGTCCCCGCCCCGGGCGGCTGCGACCGGACGCGGCCCGAGGGCGTCGAGGTCATGATGGGCGGCGGCAGCCGGCTCCAGGTCGACCGCGGACACGTCGAACTGTGCGCCCCGGTCACCCCGGACGCGCAGCAGGTGGCGGTGTACGGGGTCCAGCCACCGAAGGAGTCCCACCCGCTGAAGCCGACGGCGATGCTCACCAACACCGGCTTCGCCAACCCGGCCCACGCCCTGACCGGTGGCGAACGGCCGACCCTGCCCGGGTGTTCGCCACCGACGGGCACCGCGAGCTGCACGGCCGACGCCGTCCTCGACCCGTCGAAGCGTCGGTCGGCCTCGGTCCAGTTCGCCGGCTTCACCCCCCGGGTGCCGGCCGGCTCCGTCATCACCGGCGCGACGCTGCGGGTCAGGCACGAGGAGGACGGCGACCTGACCGCTCCCGGCGCGGTGAAGGTCACCGCCGCCGTCGGCACGGACACCTGCCGCGCCGACGACCTGCCCCGGCACACGGCGCTCGCCACGGACCCCGCGATCGACCTGCTGGGCCCGTGCGGGCTCACCGACCCGGCCCGGCTCGCCGGCCTGACGGTGACCCACACCGCCACCCTGGACACCGACGGCACCGGCGCCACGGAACGCCTGGACGGCATCTGGCTGGAGGTCGCCTACCGCACGCCGACCACCTTCAAGCCGACCGCCGTGAGCGCGTCGACCGGGTTCACCGCTCCCGGCACCGACCCCGCGAACGCCCTGGAGATCGGCGAACAGCCGACCCCCCTGGTGACCCGCGCCGATCTGGGCCCGGCGGCCCCGTCCGCGTCGATCACCCTGGCCGGGTTCGGCCTGCCGCCCTTGCCGCCCGGGTCGACGATCCGCTCCGTCGTGCTGCGGGTGGCCCATCAGGAGACCGGCGACGCGGCGCCCGGACTCGACGTCACCCCCGCGGGCGGCGGTGGCCGGTGCGCCCGCCTGCCGCTCACCGCGCGGACCGGCCCGGGCGACGACCGCGTCGACCTGAAGGCCTGCGGCATCACCGACCCCGCCCAGCTGACCGGCCTGACCGCGACCTACTCCGCCGGACTGCGCGCGGGCGGCACCGCGGGCGCCGGATCCCTGGACGGTGTGTGGCTCGAAGTCGTCCACGACCCGCCGGCGCCCCGGCCCGCGACGAGCGCGGAGTCGACGACCTTCGCCGCCGCGGCCGACGCCAAGACGATCGACGGCGCCGCCACGGCCCGCGCCGCACTCGGCCCGGCCAGGCCGACCGCCGGCATCGACCTCGGCGGTTTCGACGCCCCCGCGGTGGCACCGGGCTCGGTCCTGGACGGGGCCCTGCTGCGCGTCGCGCACCGCGACGATCCGGGGGCGGCCGGAGGACCGCCGCCGACCGCCGCGGTCGTCCTGACCGGGCCCGGCCTCCCCCGCTCCTGCACCTCCCCGCAACAGCTCCCCGCGCACCAGAGCGCCCTGGGCACAGACACCCTGGACCTGGTCGCCGCCTGCGGGCTGACCGACCCCGCCCAGCTGACCGGCCTGGTGGTGACCTACACCGCCGCCCTCGGCGCCGGCGGCACCACCGCCACCGATCAGCTCGACGGCGTCACCCTGGACCTGGCCTGGCGCCCCCCGGTCGCGGTACGGCCCACCACGGCGATCAGCACCGCGACGCCCGGCGCCGCGGCGTTCACCGACCCGAAGAACGCGCAGTCCATCGACACCACCACCTCGACCGCGACGCTCGCCGCGGCCACCCCGTCGGCGTCGATCCGGCTCGGCGCGTTCACGATGGCGCCGCTGCCGGCGGGGGCGGTGATCGACAAGGTCGTGCTGCGCGTGGCGCACCAGGACGACGACACCACCCCGGCACCGCCCGCGCCGACCGAACCCCCCGCACCCACGCCGACGGAGCCCCCCACGCCCACGCCGACCGAGCCACCCCCGCCCGCACCCGCGCCGGCGGAGCCACCCACCGCCGCGCTGACCGTCTCCGGCACCGGTACCGCCTGCGACGCGAACCACCCCCTGACCACCCGTCCAGGGGCACTCGGCGTCGACGTGGTCGACCTCGGCGCCTGCGGGGTCACCAAGCCGGAGCAGATGACCGGACTCGCCGTCGACTACACGGCGAGGTCGGGCGCGGGCAGTACCGCCGCCGCCGACCGGCTCGACGGCGTCGAGCTCGACATCGTGTTCCGGGCCCCGTCCATCAGGGCCCTCTCCGGCTGCCTCACCGCGGGCGACCGCTGCGCGGTGCTGAAGTCGACCGCCGACGCCGACACGGCCACCGACCACAGCCGCCTGCTGATCAACGGCACCGTCTACGCGCCGACCGGCGCCGTCGACCTGTCGATGAACCAGGTCGGCTCCCAGGTCGTCACCCGCGGCATCATCGCCCGGACCATCGGTCTCGGCCTCCGCCCGGCCGCCGGATACCTCCGCCCGGTGATCGGGATCCCGCCGGAGCCGGTGCTGTTCACGACCTATCCCGCCGTGATCGCGAAACCGGAGTCGGTCACCGCCGTCACCGGGTTCGCGGCCCCGGCACCCGGCGCGCCCGTCGACGTCACGGCCGCCGCCGTGCCCGGCGGCGGCCGGGCGGCCCTCACGCTCGGCGGCTACACCCCGCCGGCCCCGGCCGGCACCGGGCCGCTCGACCACGCCGTCCTGCAGGTGGCGCACCACGAGAACGGCGACGTGGGGTCGGTGAAGGTGTCGGTGGACTTCACCGGCAGCAGCTGCGCCGGCGTCGACGCCGCGGTGGACGTGCCGGTCCGTACCGGCTCCGACGGCCCCGTGTCCGACCGGATCGACCTGACGCCGTGCGGCCTGACCGAGGCCTCCCAGCTGGCCGGGCTGACCGTGACCTACACCGTCACCGCCGGAAGCGGCGGCGCGACCGAGCACCTCGGCGGCACCCGGATCGACCTGCTGTCCGGCCCGCTCGTCCAGGCCGCCGTGTCCTTCGACGGCCACGCCGGCACCGTCAAACAGTGGAAGGTCCTGCCATGAGCGAGCACAGCACCTCGGAGGCCGGCACGTCCGGACCGAGTGCCGCGATCATCGACCACCTGCTCGGTGAGCTGTGGGCGCGGGGCGGCAGCGACCTGCTGCTCACCGCCGGTTCGGCGCCGTTCCTCCGGGTCGACGGCGCCCTGCGGCCGGTCGAGGGGGCCGCGCTGACCGAGCCGGAGGTCGACCGCCTGGTGACCGGGGTCCTGGGCACGGACCTCACGGAACGGTTCCGCCGCGAGAAGCAGGTCGATTTCGCGTTCAGCTGGGGCGAGCGGGCCCGGTTGCGCGGGAACGCCTTCGTGCAGCGCGGCACGTCGGCGCTGGCGCTGCGGATCATCCCGTTCGACGTGCCGTCGTCCGAGCAGCTCGGGCTCCCCCCGGTCGTCATCGGGTGGGCGGGCCTGCCGCGCGGGTTCGTGCTGGTCACCGGGCCGACCGGGTCGGGGAAGTCGACCAGCCTGGCGGCGCTCCTCGACCACGTCAACACGCACCGGTCGGCGCACATCCTCACCATCGAGGACCCGATCGAGTACCTGCACCGCCACAAGCGCTCGGCGGTCAACCAGCGCGAGGTCGGCACCGACACCGACTCGTTCCCCGCCGCGCTGCGCTCGGCCCTGCGCGAGGATCCCGATGTCCTGCTCCTGGGCGAGATGCGCGACCCGGAGAGCATCTCGGCGGCCCTGACCATCGCCGAGACCGGGCACCTGGTGCTCGCCACCCTGCACACCAACGACACGTCACAGACGCTGGACCGCATCGTCGACGTGTTCCCGGCGGAGCAACAGCCGCAGATCCGGCTGCAATTGGCGCACACCCTGGTCGGCGTCCTCAACCAGACCCTGATCCCCCGGATCGGCGGGGGCCGGGTGGCCGCCTTCGAGGTGCTGGTGGCCACGTCGGCGATCCGCAACCTGATCCGCGAGGGCAAGACCCGCCAGATCCGCAACATGATCGCGACCGGCCACCGCGACGGCATGCGGACCCTGGAGGCGAGCATCAACGCGCTCGTCGCGGCCGGCGCCGTCGCCCACGAGGAGGCCGTGCGGCACACCGCCCACCCGGAGGACATCCAGTGGCCCCCCGTCCCGGCCGGCCACGCCTGAGCGTCCGGCGGGTGGCTTCCCGAGCTCCCGGGAGGACGACCGGATCCCGGCCGGTCCCGGGCCCGGCAGACCGGGTACAGGGACGACCGGCGGCGGGGGCGACGAAGACGCGGAGCGGGAGGCCGGACCAGCCGGCCACCCGCTCCGCCACCCATCCCCGTGGGCCCCGGGCGGGCGCCAGCCCACGACTGGGCCTCGGGAGGTGGCGCACGATCCCAACCG
>NZ_JBHYYB010000137.1:0-18315 GCF_042752535.1 Kitasatospora sp. NPDC059327
GGGTCCGTCCTGGAGTGGAGGGGCGAGGGTGGGCCTCTCGCCGGTGCCGTGGTCCACGGCACCGGCGAGAGGGGGGCAGCGGACCCTCCCGCGCGTGCCGAGCGCGACGGGGAGGCGGTTGCGAGTGGTCAAGCCCCCGCACCGCCACTCCGTCCCGGTCCGAGATCCATTCGTTACCTCATCCGCCAGAGCCCGCCGCGGACTCCGGAGCCAGGGGTAGCCCGCTTACCCGCTTCCTTGTCGGGCCCGAGCCCCGGAGTCGACCCGCGAGCCCAACGGTGCTCCGCAGGACGAACCACAGGCCCCTCAACGCGCGCCACCTGGTTGGTTCCGTCCCCGGTAGCCGTCCCTCGCCCCACCGTGCACCCCGGGAGTCGGCCCGATCTGTCGATCGGGCCACGCTGTGTTCCCTGGCGTTCTGACGACGAGCCAGACACCGTGATCCCCGAAGCCGGCGCCGCCCCGTAAGCCACCGTGAAGGAATGTTCAAGAGTCCCGCAAGACGGTTAATTCCGGACCGGTTCGGTGATTTCGGTTCCAGTGGCATGGCTAGCATGACGGTCGCCGATACGGGCTATCTGCCCTGGCAACCCGAAAGCCCGTGCGAGGAATACATCCCCGGGCTCCCCTGCCGCGCTGGTGACCGTCCGCGTTCCTTTCGCGGCGCGGTCCGGTGGTTTCTCGCCCTACTCCGAAGAGGAGAACTGTCATCAATTCACACCGTAAAAGGGCTCTGGCTGTGGCCTGCGGAGCTCTTCCGCTGCTGTTCGTCGGCATGGCCTCCGACGTGGCGCAGGCCCATGGCTCCATGCAGAATCCGGTCAGCCGGGTCTACACCTGCTACCAGGAAGGTGCGGAGCGTCCCAAGTCGGGTGCCTGCCAGGCCGCCGTCGCGGCCAGTGGCACCCAGGGGTTCTACGACTGGATGGGGGTGAGGATCGGTGACGCCGCCGGTCGCCACCACCAACTCATCCCGGACGGCAAACTGTGCAGCGCGGGCAACGAACAGTCCAAGGGGCTCGACCTGGCCCGCGCGGACTGGCCCGCCACATCGCTGCCGACCGGGGGCGACTTCACGTTCAGGTACCGCGGAACCGCCCCGCACCGGGGGAGCTTCGAGCTGTACGTCACCAAGGACGGCTACGACCCCACGAAGCCGCTGAAGTGGTCCGATCTGGAGCCGGCTCCGTTCCTCAAGGCCTCGGACCCGCCCCTGGTGAACGGGTCGTACGAGATGACCGCGCAGCTGCCGAAGAAGCAGGGCCGACACCTCATCTACGCGATCTGGCAGCGGTCTGACAGCCCGGAGGCCTTCTACTCCTGTTCCGACGTCGTCTTCGGTGGCGTCGGTTCAGGCAGCGTCCCGGGTACGGGTTCCAGTCCCAGCACCGCGCCGGGAGGCGGCGCAACCCCGGCCGCCGGCTCCGGTGCGGGTAGCAGGCCGAGCACGAGTTCGGCCCCGACGGGCAAGGCGAGCCCGAGCTCGGCCCCGACAGGCAAGCCGAGCACGGGCACGGGCCCGACGGGCACACCCAGCACGGGCACGGGCCCGACGGGCGGCACGGCCACCCACGCGAGCTCCGGCGCATCGAGCGGTGGCATGACCATGGGCCACGACGCGAACGGTGGCACGGAGACGGACCATGAGGCGGTACCCGTGGCGGGCGAGGCGTCCGGCCCCCCGGGCAGCGCGCCTCGGGCCGACGTCGGCACGGCCGACTCCGGAGAGAAGCTCGCCCAGACCGGCACCTCGAACGTCGCACCGCTGGCCGCCGGGGCGACAGCGGTGCTCGGAATGGGCGGCGCGGTGGTGTTCCTGGCCCGGCGCCGCCGCGGCCATCGCCGGGTGTGAGTCGGACTCCCGGGCACCCTGGTGAGGTACCCGGGAGGTCCGTCCGTGGCAGGGCCGGCACGGAATCCGGCCCTGCCACGGGCACGGCACGGTCCGTGGCCGAACCACCTTGGGGTGCCACGGCTTTGAGGCGCACGGTGGTCGGCGGACTGCGCGGCCCGCGCGACAGGTCCGCCGTGAACTCCCGCCCGGCGATGATCATCTGTAGCGTTCTCCCCGACGTGGCGTCGAACGCGGTTCCCACCTCCCGCAGTTCCAGGGGCCCTGGGCGTCGACCCGCATCCCGAGGTCTCCGGTGCCCAGTGCGCGCGACCCCGGTCGGATGACGGGTCGCACGCGCCGACCGGCCGGTCGGTCCCCGAGGAGGAGAGCGTGATCAGGACCACGGCCACACGGCCCAGCACCAGACGGACGTGACCGAGCCCCGTCGTGGGTCGCCGTCCAGGAGGTGGACGTCGACCACCGCGACGGACCCCCTGGTCGAGTACGGCGGGCCGGAGCACCGCGAAGCCGCCACCGCCTGCGCGGTGAAGGCGCGGCCCTGCCGGACGCCGGCGGCGAGTTGTTCGCCATCCCCGCGCGCCGGTCCGACGGCCGCCCCGGACGACGGGTGCACGGCGATCCGGCCGGTGGTGTCGACCGGTAGCCGGCGGGAGCGCGGGTCGGCGTCACCTGATCGATGGTCACCACCAGGACCGGTTCGACCGCGGCGCTCCTCTCACGTCCTGAACGCGGGGGCACAGTCCGGTGGTGCCTCCAGCATCACTCCGACCCCCCGCACCGTGTGCAGGTAGCGCGGCGCGGCGGCACGCTCGCCGAACTTCCGCCGAAGCCATGACAGGTGGACGTCGATGGTCTGGTCCTCGCCGTAGGGCTGCTGCCACACCTGGGTGAGCAGCTCGCGGCGGGTCACCACCTCTCCCGGTCGGGCCGCGAGGCAGGCCAGCAGGTCGAACTCCCGCCGGGCGAGCTCCAGTTTCCTGCCGTCCAGGGCTGCCTCCCGGCGTCGGACATCGATTCTGAGACCGCCCACGACGAGCGTTTCGGAGCACTTGCCGCCGCTCGTCCGGCGCAGCAGTGCGGTGAGCCGGGCGATGAGGTACGGCCCGGAGAACGGCTTGGTCACGTAGTCGTCGGCGCCCTCGTGCAGCAGCCGGACGATCTCCGCCTCCTCGGCGCGGGCGGTGGCGATGAGGACCGGCACGTCGGACACGGCCCGCATCATCTTGAGCACCTCGGCGCCGTCCAGATCGGGCAGACCCAGATCGAGGATGACGACGTCCGGGGGATTCCGGGAAACCTCGCGGAGCGCCTCCAATGCTGTGCCGACGCTGCGGACGGTGTGTGAGGCGTTGGTCAGGTCTCGAATGACAGCCCATTTGACGAATGAATCGTCCTCAACCAGGAGCACGCTTGCCATAGTGCCCGTCACCGTACGCCAACCCTGCCGCAGGCCGCCACCGTGGGAAGACGGCTGTGGCGCGGGCGCGACCGGGGGCGTGCGTTCCTGAACTCCGGTGACGGCGTGGCTCGTCGCAACCATGGCTGTCGCCCGAGGGACTGGCTTGACGTCAGCATCGGCCTGAGTGAGGCGATGTCCGGGCCGCCCAGGCGATGACGGTACCGGACAGGGGTACGACCGGCACCACCACCCTCCGCTGCCCGACGACAGCCGACGACGCCCCGGTCGAGCCCGGTCGTCCCCGAGGTCGTCAGCACGCCGTCGGCGTCCGTGGCCACGTCTTCCCTCCAGGACGCCGGCTTCCCGGTGTGGTCCCGGGGCCTTCCGACCGGCAGGACCGCCAACAATAACCGTTCCTTAGACCTTCCTTAACCTCGATCACTATTCCTCCGAAGAGGCACCTGGCTAGAGTCGAGCCAGCCGGTTTTGCGGGCCCGTGCTTTCTTGAGAACCACGCCCGGCGTCACCGTTCGGAACGGCCCTCCGGCCTCTCGTGGGAGCCTCGCGCCGCCGATCTGTCTTCTTCGGTCCGGCCCGCCGCCGGATCCTCCCGAAATGCGGCTCATGAATTCAGGACAGGAGAAGCCTTGTACGTTCAACACGGCACCGAGGTCGCCACACAGACGACGAGTCTCCTGGAGTGGGTGGCTTCGAACCCGGTCGCGATCTCCGCCCGCGAGGCTCGCCTGCGCCTACGGGTTCCCCGAGCGGATCGCGGGGCACCCACTCCGTACTCCGAGCCGGCAGGACCGGCTCAGACGGGAGAAGGCGGCGACCACACACACCTGCGGTCGGTCGGGGACCGTCCCGTGACACCGGAGATGCCCCCCACCCACCAACACCACCTCGCACGCAGTCCTCTCACGGGCCAGGGGGTCGTGAGGCCCGGGGCCTTCGTGGACGGGATCGGAGAACTGCGTCGGGCTCTCGACAGCGCCCGGGCAGATGTGGGCGGGCTACGCGCCGCCCTCGCCGAGACACGAACGGACTTGGACACCGCACGCCACGAGGCGGCCCGTGCCGTCCGCCAGAACGACGAGTTGCGCCACGACCTCCGCTCGGCCGAGGCCGAACGACAGCAGGCATGGTCCCTCGCCGAGCAGGCGGAGACGGCCTGGGCCGCAGCAGAACGCGCCCGGGCCGATGCCGACTACCGGGCGGCGCAGATGACCGCACACACCGATCAGGCCGAACAGGCGGCCCAGGCGGCCCTCGACTGGGCCCGTCGGACTCAGATCGCCAGGGACGCCGCCTTCGCCGACGCGGCCAAGTGCCAGCAGGAAGCCACAGCCCTGGCGGCCGCGGTCGAGGAACTCCGCGCCGTCCTGGCGGCCGTGTCGGTCGAACGCGACGCGGCACGCGCCGAGGCGGCACGCGCGCGCGACCAGGTCGACCAATGGACCTCGCGCGCCCTGGCGACTCTCGCGGGTCCGCTCCAACGCCGCTCCAGCCGGCCCGCCGAACCGGGTCACCACCGGCAGCCTGCGGACGCTCCGGCCCGCCCGCCCGCCTCCGGAGTACCGGCGGACCTCGCGGATCAGCACCTTCCGACGGCCTAGCGCCGACCTGCTCCGCCCCGCCGGAGCGTCCCGACACACCCCGGAAGCGGTACACCGCCCGCCGAGACAGATCGCCGAGACCGTCCGACGCCCTCCACCTCCAACCCCACCAGAGCTGCCCCCACACATGAGCGTCCCCGATGACATCGCGTCAATCGCGCCTGCCCAGCCGTCCGCGACAGGCGCACCTCCACCCGTGGTGCGGCACCGCGACCGAGCCCCGCACCCCACCGCCCCGCCACGTCTTCACCCACGGGCGCTGCAACGCGGCATCCTGACCGGCGCCTGCGTCGTCACCGCAGTGTGGGTCGTCCAAGCCGTGCCGTCCGCCCGGCTCGACTCCCTCCTGGCCTCCGGCGCTCACCTGAGCGGGCTCCTCGCCGGGTACGGCATGCTCGTGATGCTGCTGCTGATGGCGCGGGTGCCCGCCATCGAGCACGGCGTCGGCGCGGACGTGCTGGCCCGCTGGCACGCACGGGGAGGGCGCTACGTACTCACACTCGTCGGAACGCACGCCCTGCTCGCCCTGTTGGGATTCACGGTCCACACCAAGACCGACGTACTGTCCGCCGCCGGTGCCATCGTGGACTATCCCGCGCTGGCGGCGGCCACCGCGGGCACCCTCCTGCTGGGCCTCGTCGGCGTGGTGTCCGCCAGAGCCGTGCGCCGCCGGGTCCGGCACGAGACCTGGCGAACGGTTCACCTGCTGACGTACGCGGCGACCAGCCTCGCCTTCGCCCACGAGCTGGCCGGTCCCGACATCGCCGGCGCCTCGCTCCTCGTCTGGCTGTGGTCACTGATGCACGCCCAAGTCGCGGTCCTGCTGCTGTGGTACCGCTGCGTGGTACCGATCCGGCAGATTCGGCGCCACCGCCTGCGCATCGCGGATGTGCGCAGCGAAGGGCCCGGAGTTGTCTCGGTGGTCATCGCCGGCGATCGCTTGGACGAACTCCAGGCGCAGGCAGGTCAGTTCTTCCGTTGGCGGTTCCTCACCCGCAGGCTCTGGTACACGACGCTCCCGTTCTCCCTGTCCGCCACCCCGCGGTCCGGCACACTGCGCATCACGGTCAAGGCGCTGGGCGACCACACCCGCCGGGTACGACGGCTGCGCCCCGGTGTGCGTGTCGTCGCCACCGGCCCGTTCGGGGCCATGACCGCGCACCGGCGCACCCGCAGGAAGGTGCTTCTCGTCGCCGGGGGCGTCGGCATCACCCCGATGCGGGCCCTCTACGAGACGCTGCCCGGCGGGCCGGGTGACATCGTCCTCCTCTACCGGGCCAACAGTCCGGACCAGTTGGTGCTGCGCCACGAACTCGAAGCCATAGCGGCCCGGCGGCAGGCCGGCCTGCACTACCTGCTGGGCCCGTCGCAGGGTGAGCGAAACCCGCTCGCCCCGGCCCTGTTGCGCAGACTCGTCCCCGATCTGCCCGAACGCGACGTCTTCCTCTGCGGACCGCCGGGAATGACCGCGGCCGCCACCACCGCCCTGCAGAGCGTCGGGGTCCCGAAGAACCGGATCCACTGCGAGACGTTCGTCTTCTGACGGAAGCCCCAGGCTCCACCCCCGCCGCCCCGTCCCAGGGCGAACCGGGGCCACCACGCACGAATGAGGACACCAACCCGGATGCCGATCGCTCCACTTCACGCAACAGCTTCTGCCCTCCCCACCCGCCGCCACCGCCTGAACGCCGCGCTCGGCCTGGCCTGCGCGGCCTTGCTGGCCGGCACACTGCTGTCCAACGTCAAGCCGACGGCGCCGCCGTCACCGGACCGGACGGCACCCTCCGCGCCTCCCGCGCTCTGCCCTGTTCCGGGTTGACGCCCGGCTCGCGCGCCGCCGACGGGATGTGTCGCGGTGTTCGGCCGTTCGGCCTCGGCCGGGACCGCCAAGGCCCGGGCGGCCTGCCGGTCGGGCAGGCCGAGCATGAACGACGGCACGCAGACGGTTGCCAGCTGTGCGGGCGGGAGTCCCGGACGTCCGTCCCTGGAGTATCAGTCCACGAAGTCCCCGTCGTGCCACCGTCCGTCCAGCCGGTCCCGCACCCACACAGCCGTCCTGCGATCGGGTTGCCCGCCCGGGCGCCCCGCGTGGTCAGAGACGGAACATGCTCACCGGAACGGAGGCGCGGGGAGAACGGGCACCTCGAAAGCTTCATCGGTGGGCAGAACCCGAGCCGGTCGCCGCGAGGTGGGGTTGGTCGTTGTCGGTGTCGTCGGTGTCGGCCTCGGTGGGGATGTCGTTCGTGGTGGCGGGCGTGGGGGTGGGGGCCACGCGGTGGTGGTGCCGGATTCGAAGCCGTCGTCGAAGGGGATGGTGGTGGGCGCGGCGGTGGCGGCGGGGCCGACGGAGGTTGCTCCCACGGCCACCAGGGTGGCCAGGAGCGCGCCGACCCGGCGAGCGCGGTGGTGAGGCTGGAACATGGACCGTCCGGGAGTGGAGGGGCGAGGGCGGGCCTCTCGCCGGTGCCGTGGTCCCCGGCACCGGCGAGAGGGGGCAGCGGACCCTCCCGCGAGTGCCGAGCGCGACGGGGAGGCGGTTGCGAGTGGTCAAGCCCCCGCACCGCCACTCCGTCCCGGTCCGAGATCCATTCGTTACGTCCTCCGCCAGAGCCGGCCGGCCATGGTCGGGTGACCGACGGCGCCGCCCGACGAGCAACGACCCACCTGTGGCCTGCACCCGCACTCGCCGAACCGCTGGGGGCAACTCGTTGTCGACCCGACGCGCCCGCAGCCCCCCACGGGCTCGATACCGTCCGCCTCACCAACCTCCAGAGCCGGTGACCGGGGGCCGGTCTGTCGCGGGCCCGCCCCGACGCCGTTGACGGCATGGCCGACCGCGTAGGCATCGGCGCCGGCGCTGAAGTACGCTCCGCCCGCCCGGCCGGTGGGTTCAGCGGCTTGTTTCTGGGCGGGTATCGGTGGATGTTGGGGTGTGGGCACGGCAAGCCGGATGGGAGCTGATGTGGACGACCTCGGTGGAGGCAGGGCCTTCGGCGTCGTGCTGGGGTGTGCGTTCGTGGGGCGCGAGGGTGAGCTGCGGGCGCTGCTGGGCGCGGTGTCGAGCGCGCGTCCGGCGGTGGTGCTGGTGGAGGGTGAGGCGGGGATCGGCAAGTCCCGGCTGGTCGCGGAGGCGTCGGCGGTCCTGGGCGAGCGTGGTCTGCGGGTGCTGGCGGGCGGGTGTCATCCGCTGCGGGAGCCGTTGGCCTACGGGCCGGTGATCGACGCGCTGCGCCTGGTCGGGCCGTGGTTGCCGCCGATGGAGGAGCTGGGTGCGTCGGCGGGGGCGCTGGCGCCGTTGCTGCCGGACCTGGCCGGGGCCCTACCGGAGCCGCCGCCCGCGTTGCCGCCGGAGGTGTCCGGCGGTGCGGGTCGGTTCCGGGTGGTGTCGGGGGTGCGGACGGTGTTGGAGGCGGTGGCGCCGGCCGTCCTGGTGGTGGAGGACGTGCATTGGGCGGACGAGGCGACCCGGGAGCTGCTGCTCCTGTTGGCGCGGGAGATGCCGCGGGATGTCGCGTTGGTGCTGACGTACCGGGCAGAGGACCTGCCGGGTGGTCGGCCGGTGTTGGGGGTGCCGTTCCGGCGTCCGCCGGCCACCGGTGGCGTGGAGATCGTGCTCGGTCCCCTGGGTGAGGCGGAGCTGGGGGCGATGGCGCGGGACGTGCTGGGGGGCGAGCCGGCCCCCGGTCTGGCGCGGACGCTGCTGGAGCGCAGCGGGGGTCTGCCGCTGGTGATCGAGGAGGACCTGATCACGCTCGCCCGCTCACCCGGCGGCCCGGACACCGCCGCGCTGCGGGTACCCCGTAGCCTCGGCGAGCTGTTGGCCGAGCGGACCGGACGGCTGGGCCAGGACGCGGCGGCCCTGGTGAACGCCGCGGCCGTGCTGGCGGTCCCGGCCACGCAGTCACTGCTCGCCGAGGCGGCCGGACTGGACGACGCCCGCGGCGACAACGCCTTGACGGAGGCACTCGGCGCGGTGGTGTTGCGCCAGCTGGGCCCGGACGCCTACGGATTCGCCCATGTCCTCGCTCGGGAGGCGGTCTACGAAGCCCTTCCGGGACCGGTGCGCAGTCGCATCCACCGGCGGGTGCTGGAGGTGCTGCGGGCCCAGGATCCGCCGCCGCTGGTGCAGATCGCCCACCACACCCGTGCGATGGGCGACATGGCCGCGTGGCTTCCTCGGGCCCAGGCCGCGGCCGACCAGGCCTTCGCGGTCGGCGACCACGGCATCGCCGTCGCCCTGCTGAACGAGATCATCGACCAGCCCGACCTCACCACAGCAGAACTCAGCCACGCCGCCATGACCCTGGCCCACGCCGCCGCGGCCGGCACCGAAGTCCCCGCCACCATCAAGATCCTGCGCCGGATTCTGGGGGTGACCGGCCTGCCCCCTGCGATGCGGGGCGTGATCAGGGCCAGCCTGGGGCTGCTGCTGATCTACGAGGCCGGGAACCTCTCGGGCGAGGAGGAACTGGTGACCGCTCTGTCGGAGGTCGGGGACAGCGACCCGGCCGCTGCCGCCAGGCTGCTCGCCCTGCTTGGCTGCTTGGAGACGGGCCGGTTCTCACTGACCGAGCAGCGGGACATGGTCGAGCGAGGCTACGCCCTGCTGGCCGGCAACGAGGACCGTCTGGTCCGGTGCCTACTCGACCTCGCCCGCTTCCTGCACCGATGCGTGGTGGCCGATCCCGCCGTTCCGGAGCTGCTGGCGGCGCTGCCCCGCGAGAGCGACGACGTCCTGGTGCTCCAGCGCACGGCGATGATCGTCAGCGTCAGTATCGGTCGCTTGTTCGGTGTCGGTCACGACGGGCGTGCCGCGGCCGGCATCGCCGAGGCAAGGGCCATGGCAGCACGCGGCCGTCTGCCCGTGCTGGGCATTCTCCTGGATGCCTTCCAGGTGGAGCTCGACTGGCAGGCCGGACGCTGGGAGGATGCCGAGCAGGGCCTGGCGGCCCTCCGAGAGCGCTACCCGAACAGCCTGTTCGACACAGGGAGGATCCTGGCCACCGTGCGGGGCCTCACCGCCGCCGGCCGGGGTCTCACCGCCCGGGCCGCCTCCGAGTTCGGGCAGGTCCTGGCCCGTGACGGCCTGCACCTGGACTCACTCGGCGCCGCCGCCGGCACCGCCCGACTCCACCTCGTCCGCGACGACCCCCGGGCCGCCTGGCGTGTTCTCACGGACCCGCTCGACTTCCTGGGGTTCCTCGACCGCAAGGAGGCCTGGGCGTGGGCCCGGGACCTCGTGCCCACCGCCGTCGAGACCCTCCTCGCCCTGAACCGCGTCGACGAGGCCGCGGCCCTGGCCGCGCGCCACGCCAAGGAGATCGAGGGCCGGGACGCGCCCGGCGCCGTCGCCGAGCAGCACCACTGCCGGGGCCTGCTGCTGCGGGCCGGTGATCCCGACGCGGCGATGGCGGCCTTCGACCTCGCGGCGGCGCGATGGACGGACATCGGGCGCCCCTACCTGGCCGCCCTGGCCGGCGAACGAGCCGCCGCGACCCGCGCCGACCTCGACGAGGCCGCCGCCCGCCTGGCCGGGCCGATCGCCACCTTCGAACGCCTCGGGGCGAGCTCCGACGCGGCGCGCTGTCAGCGCCTGCTGCGCGAGCTCGGCCAGAAGCCCCTCAACCCGCTCGGCCGGCTCGGGTTCGGCGACCACCTGTCCCCGCGCGAGGAACAGGTCCGCGACCTGCTCGCCTCCGGCGCCACCATCAAGGACATCGCCGCCGCCCTGTTCCTCTCCCCGCGCACCGTCGAGAAGCACGTGGCCCGCGTCCTGGCCAAACTCGACACCACCCGCGCCGACCTCGTCCGCGGACACGCCTGAACCGATCCCCGCCGTCCAGTTCGCCCACCTCCACGCCCCGTGATGCGCTGGGCCGGCCGACCGCCCGGAGTCCGACGGGGCCGGGGGCACGCACACATCTCGATGCTCACCCGGGCCACCGTGTTGGCACTGGTCGGAACCACCGCCACCGGCACCGAACCGCCCGGCCGTCGTCCTTCAAGGGTGCCCAGCCGATGACCTTGACGACCGGCCGTCGGTCTCCTTGACGAGCCGTCAAGGAGACTGTCTCCCCGTAGGTCGCAGCCGCAGCTCTGCCGACGCCGGGTCAGGGCGGTATCGGCCGCCCAGTTGCTGCGCCGCGTGCCGGTCGCGCGCCGGGGCCTCGGTCCCAGAGCCTCCCGGACGCTCGCAGCCGCCGTCTGGAGCCGTCCCGCGCCCGGGGCCCCTGGTCCTGGTGATGTGGAACCCGATGGTCGACCGGGGTGGGCGGTGACAAGACTCGAAATGCCGATGGGGCGGATAACAGAATCGTATGGGCGACACATCGCGCCCGCAGCCCCTGGGGCGCCATGAGAAGCCCCGGATGTGACCAAGAGGTTTCGGTCGTGTGACACCTCGGCCGAGTCGGTCGTCACGCACCTGGGACTCACCCGGAAACCATGAAGTGAACGCCGTCGAGGCCGGCGGGAATCATTGCCGCGCGGAGGGGCGACCCCTGGCCGGCCAGAGGCGAATCTGTTGCCAACAGCCCATATTCCAGAGGAAGTTGACCGGTCTCTGATGCTCTCGGGTCCGACCGTGTCAAGCGCTCGCTCGTAGTTCCCCGACCATCGGGCGGTCCGTCGCCCGTGCCTCCGGGGGAAGGCCCTGAGGCGAAGGAACCACCCCTGACCGGGTCAAGAACCGGAGCGAAGACCCCGCCCCGTTCAAGGGGCCCCGCGTCACCACCCCCGACCGATTCCCCCCACGGATATCTCCGGCGAACGAGTATTGACGGCGCTGTCGCGCCGGCGCTGTAGTTCCACTCAGCCACCCCGCCCCGCCTCGAAGGTTCCGACGCCTCCGAAGCGGCCGCAGCGTCTCGTCCGGCCGGCCTGCGATGCCCCCACTCGGGCAGACAGCGGCTCCACGTGCCCCACACCCCCACGGGTTGCTCGTACTCACCCCACCCGCGCTCGACCGCGCCCCATGGAGGGGCGTGGATCGACGGCATCGGTCGACACCCTCACACAGGAGAAGACAATGGACGGCTCTTCCCCCACCCTGTCCGATCGCATCAACTCCGAGATCAGCCGCCGCAGGGCGGTGCAGCTGCTGGGCGTGGGCGCGGCGGCCGTCGCCGCCGGCGGCGCCATGACCGGCACCGCCGCGGCGGCGGTCGACCCGCTCCCCTCGTCGGGGCTGGTCGCGGCGGTCCTGGACACCCCCGATCGGTGGACGAACGCCGTCGGGCTGCGCAAGCTGCTGGAGCACGCCGGCTTCACCGTGATCGATCTGGACCCGACCAAGCCGGCGACGGCCCAGGCCCGGCCGGTGGACCTGATCGCCTTCGGCAGCTTCGCCAACGACGGTCCCCACTACGACGCCTTCGTGAGGACGTACGGCGCGTCGCTGCGGCAGTTCGTCGGAGCCGGCGGGGTGGTCCTCGACCTCGCCAAGTCCGACGTCCCCGGCACCGGCGTCTCCTACCTGCCGCTCTGGAAGTGGACGTGGGACTCGACCGCGATGTACGCGGTGCGGACCGACGCCGACTTCAACACGATCTACCCGGTGGACAAGGCCCACCCGCTGGTGTCCGCGCTGCCGACGGACGCCTCCGGTCGGGTGTTCACCGGCCGCGCGGCCGCCATTTACGTCAGCTGGGAGTCGATCGGTGCCTGGAGGCAGATGCGCGTGCTCCTGGCCTGCGCGCCGGGAACGAGCTTCCCGGCGGCCCTGCTGGAGGGCGTGGACGGCAAGGGCAGGTACCTGGTCTCCAGTCTCACCGTCGACAAGTGCTACGACACGGCCGGGGCGGCGATCCAGAGCGCGGCCGCCATCGACGACAGCCGCAGGTTCTTCAACGCCCTGACCGGATACGTGCAGAAGGTGAAGACGGGTACGGCGCCTGCTGTGACTCCCACACTGTCGCTCCAGGCCGGTCCGCTCGTCGGCCACGTGGACGTCTCCACCGCCCGGATCTGGGCCCGGCCGGGCGTGGACCCGGTGGCCTTCCGGTCCTGGCAGTGCGAGGTGAAGGCCAACGGGGTCGTGGTGAAGACCGTCACCGCGAACATCTCGACCGACAACGACGACACCCTCCTGGTGGACGTGGCGGGCCTGCAGGCGAACACGAAGTACGACTTCACCATCACCCCGGTGGCATCAGGAGCCGCTTTCGTCCCCATGTCCGGTTCGTTCCGGACCGCACCGAAGGCGGGCGATCCCGTCAAGGTCACCCTGGGCGTGGGCTCCTGCGCGCACAACGTCCCGAACCACCTGTGGACGCGGATCATGACCGAGGGCTGCGAGGGCTTCGTCATGCTCGGGGACACCCCGTACACCGACTTCGTGTTCCCGGATGACCGCACGATGGCTACGTTGCCCAGGGCGCGCAGGCATCACCGGGAGTTCCTGGCCGTGCCCGAGATCGCGAACATGGTC
The DNA here is from genome assembly GCF_042752535.1 of Kitasatospora sp. NPDC059327. Taxonomy (NCBI): domain Bacteria; kingdom Bacillati; phylum Actinomycetota; class Actinomycetes; order Kitasatosporales; family Streptomycetaceae; genus Kitasatospora; species Kitasatospora sp. NPDC059327. The sequence goes on from NZ_JBHYYB010000137.1 coordinate 13,302, forward strand.
AGACAGATGCCGGTCTGGGGAACGTGGGACGACCACGACTTCGGCGGCAACGACACCGACAGCCGCTTCGCGGGGAAGTTCGACACCCGCAAGGCGTTCGTCGACTACCGCGCCAACGCCACCTTCGGCCACGCCACCGTCGGCACCCAGCCACTGACCGACCGGACCCCAGGCGAGGGCATCTACACCTCCTTCCGGCGCGGCCCGATCGAGGTGTTCCTCATCGACCCGAGGTGGTTCTCCAACACGGACACCGGCGTCTGCATGGAGGCCGTCCAGTCGAAGTGGCTGAAGGACGCCCTGAAGGCCAGCACCGCCACCTTCAAGGTCCTCGCCTCCGGAATGACCTGGTTCGACAAGATCGTCGGAGAGAGGGACGACTGGCACACCTACAAGAGCGAGAAGCTCCAGCTCCTCGACTACATCAAGACCCAGCGGATCTCCGGGTGTGTCCTGCTCAGCGGGGACATCCACATCTCCCGCGCGGTGAAGAACTTCGACGCCACCCCGACGGACCCGACCCCGGCCGGCTACGACCTGTGGGAGTACGTCGTCAGCCCCATGCACGACGTGACACTCGGCCCCGGGTTCGACGTGAGCACGTCCGCGAGCACCGGGCTCCCGCAGGGCACGAGGTGGACCCCGAACCCGGCGGACCCCGTGAAGTGGAGCAAGGACGAGCCGTACACCTTCCTCAAGCTGGAGGCCGACACCACCGTGACCCCGGCCAGGCTCACCGCCAAGTGGATCAACCGGGACGGCGCGGTGCTGCACACCCAGACGCGCACCATCACCGAACTCACCCGGCCCTGACACCCCGGTCCGGCAGACAGTCAAGGAGAGCCGCCCATGCTCCGCAACGGCCTGGAACCCTGGCACCTCATCGTCGTACTCGCCGTCATCGTCCTCCTCTTCGGCTCCAAGAAGCTCCCCGAGGCCGCCCGCGGACTCGGCAAGTCCCTCCGCATCCTCAAGGCCGAAACACGGGCCCTGCACGATGACACCCCGCCCGACGACACCCCCGCCGAAGCCGCCCAGGCCGCCACCGGAGCGATCCTCCCGCCCGGATCCGAGGCCAACTCCGTCGATCACCCGGCCCCCAAGACCCCCCACCCGCTTACCCCCTGAACACCACCCCACCCGGGCGGGGCCCAACAACCCCGACCAACCTCAGCGCCTGGCCCCGGACGCCCTCTTTCGCTCGCGGACGCACTCGGCCGAGGCCCGCGCACTTCCTCAAGACTCCGGGCACCGACGGACCGGGTGGGACCTCCCGTCGGTGCCCGGTCCAGGTCCCGGACACCGCGGCGGTTGCGCCCTGCCGAGGGTGGCGTCGAAGCCTTCAATCGCGGCGTTGTCCGCGCCGCTGCCGAGAGCGCGCATTTCTCCGCAGCTCTTGAGCGGAGGCATGGCGCGTATGCGTTGGACCCTCTGGTACGCGCACCCGATGACGCTCGCGGGACCTTGCGCTTCGCACAGATGGTAACGACTTGATAACGCACCGGGGCGAAAGCGCCGGTTGGGAATCTCTAGGACGTACCAGGCTCGCTTGGGGCCGATGGCGTTCGAGAGCAGGGAGGGGGCCACGATGCGGGAAATAGGCTCCGTCGGCGGGTCGTCGGTGTCGACTCTCCACGAATTCTCGGTGTCGGAAGCCGGCGCGGGCGAAGCGGCGGCCACCGGGTCGCACACCACCCCGGCCGTCCGGAGCTGCGGGACCCCGCGAGCCTTCGGTAGGGGGAGCCGCGCGGATGCCGAGTCGAGCACATGAGCGAACGAATGGGGGAGTCACCATGAACGAGAACGGTGCGGCCACCGGATCCGGCGAGCCCGTCTTCGAAGTGATCGGCGAGAGGCCGGGCGACCCCACGCTGTCGGGCACGCTGGGGATCCGGGTGCCCGAGGAGCGGGTGCCGGTGACGGAGCAGCAGGTGCGTGCCGCCCTCGCGGCGCTGGGGATCGACGTGAGCGACCACGTCCAGCGGCTGGCACGGGCGTATCCCCAGATGAGGCTGGCGTTCCTGCTCAGTGTGCTGTGGTGCCGTGTCGGCAGCGCCCGTGACGCGGCGGTGGAGAACATCGACCACATCGACGCGCGCATGCTGGCCGGCCCGGCGGAGATGGACGCCACCGACGCGGACCACCTCCGACGTGCCCACGGCGAGGTCTCGCACGCCGCCGACCGCCTGCTGTTCGTCGAGTACGACGACCGCGACGGCACGCCACCCGGCAGCGATCCCTGGCTCGGCGGCGCCAGAGCCGCCGCCGAGGCCGCCGCGAGCCTGCTGGCACCCCGGGTGCTGGCGAGCACGGCCCTCATCCTCACGAACAGAGCCCGAACGCACCTCGAAGCAGCCCTTGAGGACCTCGACCGGATCGAGACCATGGCCCGGCACACCTGATACCCCCGGAGGAATCCCTTCCCGACGGGCTCCAGGCGGGGCGGGCGGGCGTGTCAGTGGCCGTGGCGCGTCCGGTGCGGTGGCGGAGTTCGCCTTCGTCGCCGAGGAAGGCAACTCGCGCTCCAAGCTGCCGAGTGTGCGGACGGCGCCCAGGGCGAGGGGCTCGCCGGGCCGCCGCCGACCGACGTCATCCCCCCTCCGCGCGCCACCGACTGCCCCACCCGGGTGATCGATGCCGAGAATCCATGCCCGTCACCTCGGCGCGGCGCTATACCTGCCTACGAACCAGGTTCCGTCCGGAGTCGTGCTCCGGCCTGGTCCCGCGTCATGGAGGAACCGTGCGACATCCCGCATCCCGTCTGCGCGCGCGAGTGCCGGTGCTGGGACTTTCCGTGCTGGTGGTGACGCTGCTCCTGCCCTCGGTCGCCGCCGAGGGCAGGACCGACCGCTACGAGTGGGCCGTGCTGGGCGACTCGTACACCGCCGGCCTCTTCGTCGGAGACCCGCGTCCTCCGCTGGACAGTCCCTCGCGGGACGGGTGTGACCGGACCACCGGCTCCTATCCCGACCTCGTGGGACGGGCCCTCGCCGCCCACCCGCTCGACAAGCCCGTGAGCCTGACCGACGTCAGCTGCGACAACGCCGACATCGGCGACATCGCACAGCAGCGACAGCAACCGACCAGCCCGGTGCGGCCACCCGACGGGGACCCCGCCGGGTGGCCCCCGGTGGATCCGCAGATCCGGCGGGCCCGGCTCAGTGACCGGACCGACGTCGTCACCGTCGGCATCGGCGCGATCGGCCTGCCCTTCGGTGAATGCCTCAACCTCAGCCTCGCCCACCTCTCCTGCACGGCGTACTACGCGAACCCGCCCGAAGGGGTGGAGGGCCTCGACAGCAAACTCGCCCGGATCCGCGACGAGTACGCCCGGATGCTCGGCGCGGTCCACCGTGCCGCACCGCACGCCAAGGTGATCACGATCGGCTACCCGGCCATCCTGCCGGAGCGGGGCGACGCCTGCGGCGGAGGCCCGACCCAGCTCGGCCCGATCGGTCCCGCCGACATCGACTGGCTGCGCGACGACGTGCTGAAGGCCCTGAACACGATCATTCGACAGGAGGCGGCGAAGCACGGCGCCGGCTACGTCGACCTCTACACCACTAGCGTGGGCCACGACGTGTGCGCCCCCGAGGACACCCAGTGGATCGAAGGCATCTGCGGCGACGCCGCGCCCTACTGGCCGGCCGTACCGCCCGGCGGCCTGCCGTTCGACTGCGTCGCCCTCGGCAAACGCGCCACACTCCTGCACCCCAACGCCAAGGAACACGCCAACGCCGGCCCCCTCGTGGAGCGCGCTGTCCGCAGCGCCCTTCGCCGACCATGACTGCCCCCGGTGCTTCCGCCTCGTGTCGCCGCTGGGCCGCCGGGCGGCGTCGGCAGGGGCACCGCCTCCCGAACCGCTGTCGAGATGCGGCCCAGTGAGGTGATCAGAGCCGGAACGGGTTCGCCCCGACCGGTGCCCACTCAGTCGTAGACGTGCTGAGGTGCCACGCGGCGTGGCAGTGGGAGACGCCAGTCGTCCAGCCTGGCGACGAGGACCCGGCGGGCCGTGGTCCGCACCTCACTCCAGATCACATCGGCGGTCAGGGAACCGGCCCACAGGTCGGTGCGACCGCGGGCATCCACGGCGCGGACCAGTCGGTCGATGGCCTTGAGGTCCTGGAGGGTGTCCGTTGCGAGGGTTCCCCGCTCCGCCATGCTCTCGGCCAGACGCAGGACGAACTCGACGTCCTCGGCGACGGCGGCAGTTCTCACCTGGTGCTCGCGGGCCCAGGCGAGCTGATCAGAAGGGTCGGCCGCGAGGACGGCCAGCAGTCGCGCTGTCCAGCGCTGCCAAGGGTCGTTGTCGTGAGGGCTCATGCCAAGAGGGTCGCACCGAACGCCGACCGCACGGTACCGAAGATGGGTGGAGGGCTTCTTCACCATCCCGGCCGGCGCGGTGCTCCGGGCGGCTCGGGACGTCCACGGCCGCGGAGGGTGACGCTCGAAGTACCCGTCCAGGTACCGATAGGCAAGGCGACCTCTGCCGCACCGTCGGCGACCACTTCACCCGGTCTGAAGCGCGGACCGCACGGGCCCGGCACATCGCGGCCGTCCACCACGGCAGTACGCCGGAGGGCAACCGCATCACCCGACTTCCACGCCGGGAACCGCCCCCGCCCGCAAGTCTCCGGGCGATCACACCACCCAGGCCCGTGCTCTTCCTTCCTCGCGTCCTCGTCATCGCCGCCCCGTTCCCGCCGGCACGGTGACCGCGGGTCAGCACCAGACGGTGCCGTCGCCGGCCGTCGCTCTGCTGATCTCGCCGCCGCCCACACGGCCGGCATCCTCTTCGCCGGCTGGGAACTGTTCTACTGACAGGCGAACCGGTTCCGTTGACCCGGGGGACGGGCCGAGGGCCGGTCCCCAGGGGCTTTCCCGACCACGATCCCGAGAGACATCTCGCGTGCCTAACAAGTCAAGCCGTCGCGGCCAGAGCCGCTGAGGGACCGGAGGTGAACGCATGTTGTTCGTCGAAGAGCTGCCGGCTCTGCAGGCAGTGGTAGAGCTG
>NZ_JBHYYB010000138.1:0-18233 GCF_042752535.1 Kitasatospora sp. NPDC059327
TCGCTCAGGACTTCCGCGTCTGGCGCCGCAGGGAGTATCTCCAGCACCCCAAGATCAACGGAGATGACTCCCCCTTCGGCGCGTACCGCCTCTGGACCCGGCAGTTCTACCCGCCGAAGGACCCCGCGTAGGGTGGCGCGGCCGATGCTCGGCTGGCCGCCGCGCGACGCGTCCATCGCCCGTCCGCGCAGGCCGGCACCAGGCTCTCGCCCGCCAGGCCGGTGAGCCGTTCCAGGGTCCGGGAACCGAGATAGCGTCCTGGGCCGTTGCTCCACCGACCGCCGCCGGTCCCCGACCTCCGTGGCCGGCAGGAGCCGCAGGTCGGGGTGGTTGGCCAGCCGGCGGAGCGAGCGGGTCTCGACCCGGCCCTGCGCGTTCCCCCGCTCCCGGGCCCGGGCCGGGCGCGGGAGCGGGGGACGGAGTCACCTGCGGCCGGTGAGCACCATCGGCTGGTAGGTCGACGACTTCGGGGTGATGCCTGCGCCCACCGCGGTCAACCGGCCGCCCGGCGCGGCCACCACCGCCTGGTAGGACAGGTCGGCGTAGCCGGGCACGGAGAGGTCGAGCGTCTCCCAGCGGCCGTGGGTGAAGCGCAGGCCGAGCGGTCGGTCCGGCGCGCCGCTCGCCTCCCAGCCGACGGCGGCGATGCCGCCCGGGACGGCGGTGACCGACCACAGCTTGCCGGCCACGCCCTCCGGGGCGGCCACCGTGGTCCAGGAGCGGCCGTCGTAGTGGGCGACCAGCGGGTGGCCGCGGTCCTTGTCGGTCAGGACGGCCCGGCCCACCACCCACACGTCGTCGGGCCCGTCGGCCGCGACGCTCTGGTACTCGCCGTAGAGCCCGGTGAAGTCGGGGGCGGTGACCCTGGTCCAGTCCCGGCCGTCGTAGTGCAGCAGGACGGGCCGGTCGTCGGGGTAGGCGGTGTTCCCGACCGCCCAGACGTCGTCCGGCGCGATCTCGGTGACGGAGCTGAGCCACCAGTCCCCGTCGATCTCCGGAACGGCGAGCCGGTGCCAGGCGGTACCGTCCCAGCGTTCGATCAGTCCGGTGGTCCTCCGCTCCACCGATTCGCTCCCGGGGACGGGACCCGGGGTCCGGCCGGTGACGATCGCCGCACCACCGACCGCCCAGGCCCGGCCCGGCCGGGGTGCGGAGGCGCCGAGCAGATTGAGGGAGCCGACCTCGCCGGGCGGCGTCTCGACGGTGGTGCTGGTCCACGCGGTGCCGTCCCAGTGCTGGGCGAGGATCCGGCCGGTGCGCGGATCGAGATCGCCCACGAGCCAGGCGTCGCGTGGCGAGCTGCCCGCCACCGCCGCCGCCCGGCCGGTGAAGTCGGCAGCGGGGGCCGGGAGTTCACGCCAGGCACCGTCCCCGCCCACCCGCTCCGCGACCACCGGGGCGAACCGCAGCGCCTGGCCGGCCTCGGTGATCCGGAACCCGGCCACCCAGGTGGTGCGGGCGTCGAGCTGCGCGCCGGAGCTGAGCACCGCGCCCTCCAGTGGCAGCTTCGCCGGCGTGAAGCGCGCCCCCGCCGCCCGCGCGCCGGCCACCCGCGCACCGTCGGCCTCCGGCGCCTCGGCCGCGGTGGCCCCGGTGGCCGTCGCCGCCGTCAGCACGGAAGCCGCCAGTGCGGCCACGGCCCAGTGTCGTACTCGCCTCATGTGTCGATCCCCAGATTCCTCGGTCGGCATCGCATCGCGGGGCGCCATCGGCGTGATCGCGCCCCCGTAGAAGAGAGGCACCGAATCTGACGATCTGTTACACATCCGCGCCGCACCCACCCAGGGCCCGTCGTCGACGGCACCGCGGGCGCCGGCTTCGACGACCGCCTGAAGGCCCAGCTGGGCTGCGGGCAACCCGGTCCCCGTCCCCATCCCGAGCACTGCCCGAAACCCGCCTTCGCCGGCAGGCCCGACTACGCCCTGCTCGCCCTGTTCTGCGACACCGGCAATCAGCGCCCCAACACCATCCTCGGCTGCCAGAACCACCGGACCCGACCTCCCCCTCCGGCGGGCTGCCGCCGAGCGCCGGAGTGGGTGCGATCGCGGCGTCGTGGCCTGCCGCGACCAGGGCGAGGACGGCCGGGAACTCCACGCAGACGTGCGCCCTGCGGGCCGGGAACCCGTACTCGGCGGAGATCCTGGTCGGGGCCCGGCCGCAGGCGCTGCCCTGCGGCCCGGTCGCCCAGGGGCGTTCGGCCAGGTCGCGGACGGAGCGGGGCTGCCGGTGCCAGGAGGTGGGGATGACGACCCGGTACTCGTCGTCGGCGACCGGGTCGGCGACCAGGCCGGGCCAGGGGTCGGCCGGGCCGGGCCCGTCCTCTTCGGCGATCACCAGGTCGATGCCGCCGGTGCGCAACTCCTGCGGCGGCTCGGCGGTTTCGCGTTCGACCACCCGGGGCTCCAGCTCGGGGTGGGAGCGGGCCGGCTCGCCCAGGGCGGGCACCCAGCAGGTGGCAGACGGCGGAGGGGAAGGCCGCGAGTACCACGAGGCGCCGGCCCGGCCGCCGAGTTCGGCGAGTTCGCGGCGGGGCCTCGGCGAGTTCGTGCTCGATGCGTTCGGCGCGGGCGGCGAGCAGCCGCCCGGCCGGGGTGAGCGCGACCCGCCGGCGTGAGCGGTCCACCAACGACCGGCCGATCTCCCGTTCCAGTGGGGCGAGTTACTGGGAGGCCGCGGAGGGGGTGAGGTGCAACAGCCCGGCGGCGTACACGACGCCGCCGCGCCGGGCCCCGGCGCGCAGGACGCGCCGCCTCCGGGGGTCGAGTCTCATGCAGCAGGACCGCAGCGGCACTTCAGAGATTCTCGCTTGCCCGCAAGCCGCCCTTCACTGACCATGAGGCATGACCGATACGAGTGAGCAGTGGCGGGTGCGGTTCGACGCCGAGGTGGGCTTCGCCAACGGCGGCGGCCTGCAGACACAGGGGTTCCGGCTGGACGTGCCCGGGCCGGAGATCGAGGACGGCGAGCTCGGTGAACTGCTGGTGCGCCACCTCGGCCTGCTGATGGTCGAGGGGGTGCGGATCACGAACCGGGAGGTCCTGCGCGAGCCGCACAAGGGCTCGCGCGGCACGGTCGCCGGCGGGGCCGCCACCGGGCACCGGATCGTGGACCTCAGCCACCCGATCCGCCAGGGCATGGTGACCTACCCCGGCCTGCCCGGCCCGGAGATCAGCGACCACCTCTCCCGGCACGCCTCGCGCGAACTGTACTCCCCCGGAACCGAGTTCAACATCGCCAGGATCTCGATGGTGGCCAACACCGGCACCTACGTGGACACCCCGTTCCACCGCTTCGGCGACGGCCCCGACCTCGCCGCCCTGCCGCTGGAACGGCTGACCGACCTGCCCGGCCTGGTGGTCCGGCTCGACGGCGCGCCGGGGCGCGCTATCGACCGCGGCCTGCTGCTCCCCTACGAGGTCACCGGCCGGGCCGTCCTGATCCACACCGGCTGGGACCGGCACTGGGGGACGGACGCCTACGGCAGCGGACACCCGTTCGTGACCGCGGACGCCGCCGCCTGGCTCGCCGAGCAGGGCCCGGCGCTGGTCGGCATCGACTCGGTGAACATCGACGACACCGCCGACGGCAACCGCCCCGCGCACACCGCGCTGCTGGCGGCCGGCATCCCGGTGGTCGAGCACCTGCGCGGCCTGGAGCAGCTACCGCCGTCCGGCTTCCGGTTCTTCGCCGCGCCGCCGGCCGTCGAGGGCATGGGCACCTTCCCGGTCCGCGCGCACGCCCTGGTCGACGGGCAAGGGTGACGGTCCTCTCGGCGGCGGTCGCGGCGGTCGGCTCGGCGGGCGCCGCCCAGCCGCTCGCCGCGCCCGCGACGGCCCCCGCCGGGCGGATCGCGGCGGGCGAGGCCGCCTTCAGCTGATGAACGTGGGCGGCGCGGAGCGGGGACCGCCAACTCCGGCTACTACAGCGCGTGGCCGTCCGCCGCTCTGAACTCCGCCTGGATCGCGATCGGCCTGACGGCGCCGGCCCGGCTCGGCCGCGCCGCGAGGGTGAAGGCCTCGGAGACGGCGAGATCGCAGCCCTGGGAGAAGTACTCGACACTCGTCACGAGGGCGTCCTCGGCCAACTCCGCGCCGATCCGTCCGATCCGGTCCGGGGTGACGACCTCCCCGACGGCCCGCCCACCTGCGCGGCCGCGACCCACCGGCCGGGAACGTCGGGAACGGATCGGCGCGACGGGCCAGCCTGCCCACTACCTGAGGACAGGCCGGCCGTACCCGGGAGCAGACGGCGCTGCGCTACTTCTGCCAGCCGATGCCCAGGGTGACCAGCAGTCGTTCGCGCGGCCAGTACGCGCACTCGTCATGTTCCTCCTCCGCGAGCTCGCCCTCCTCCTGCGCGACGTCCTCCGCGACCTCACGCAGGAACTCCGTGCTCCGGACGATCTCCCCCACCCCGGACAGCGGTCCGTAGTAGTCCAGCCGCAGCGTCCCCTCCTGGAGCTCCACGCCGTCGTGCCGCAGCAACGACCGCCTCAGGTCGGACGGGAAGGCCACCCCAAGCCGGGGTTCGGCCGCCTCGATGTCCGCCGGCACGGCCGGCGGCCGCAACAGCCCGTGAGTGACGGGGGCGTGCCGCACGAGCCAGCTCTCGACACGGTCCCAGGGCTCGTCGACGGTCAACATGATCATGCCCGGCACCCTAGGCGCGGGCACTGTCACCCGGACCGTCGGAACCGTCCCCAGCCACGGGCCGAAACAAGAAGCACGTGCGCCGCCACAAATCCTCGACAGGACATGACCCCGGCCATCGCCTGAACTCCCCCAGCCCCCCGGCAGCGAGCTCCGGCCACCCCCTCCGCCCCACGACGGCACCCGCCGCGTCGATCGGCGACCGCCGGCACCCGGCCACCCCGGAGACCCCCAGTCACACGCCAACTACAGAGCCGACGACCGCATCGGCGCGATGACTCGGCAGCGCGGCGGTTCGCCCGACAGACCGCCCGACGAACCGGCCGACCGCGGGGAGAAGGAGCCGTGAAGAAGCTCCGACCTGCACCGATTCCGGTTCCTTGATGACCCGTCAAGGAACTGTCGCTCACCTTGGTAGACCGTCAAGGTATCGGCCGCACACTTTGGTGGACGTTACGACAGAGGGGGTGGATCACCAAGGGATCCGCCAAGGTTCGCGGGGTTCCCTGCGGCGACCGCGCGGAGCATGTGGCTCCGTGCCGAGCCGAACGGGGAACCCGAGCGATGACGACCGACGACAACGCTGCCAAGAAGAGCCGGCGGACGCGGACCGGGGTGGAGCCGGACAGCGAGACGCGGGAGGTGGAGATCACCTGGACGGTGCCCGCCGCACTGTTCCAGTTCCGCATCGCCACCGCCGAACGACTGCGCCGGCTGACCGCGCCGGACGCGGGGATCGAGAAGATGCGGGCGCGGCTGCGCCGACTGCGGGCGGAGGACCTGGCCGCGGAGCTGGTGCTGCCGCAGTCCGGGAGGACCAGGAGCTGGTTCCTGACCGAGCACGGCGCGCGGATCGCCGGTGCCTGCCCCGAGCTGGCAGAGGTTCCGGCGCCCCGGCTGCCGGGGGACGCGACGGCATTCAAGTACGCGCTGTGGCACCAGCTGGCGGTCGTCAGCACGCACCTGACGTTCCTGGCCGACGCCCGGGCGCGCGGCGACGGGTACGGGCCGTTCGACTTCATCCCGGAGATCACCCACCGCTTCGCCGAGGGTCGGGACGGGTCGGTGCGCCCGGACGGGCTGCTGTACTACGGCGTGCGCGAGCGGGGCGGCGCGGTGGCGCGGCTGCGGGCGTTCGTGGAGGTCGACCGGGGCACGATAGGCGCCGAGCGGTTGGGGTCGAAGCTACGACCCTGCTGTCTGGGAAGGCGAGCGGCCTGCAGATGACGCTGCCGCGGGCCAGTGCTTCACCGATCTGTACAACGAGTACATCGCCGCGGACGAGTTTGACATCCCTCCGACCAAGCAAATCGGAGCCTATGTCGCCGCACTCCTGGAGCGATGGCCTGACCTCGCCGATCATGAGGACGACATCTCGCCGTGGTCGACCGGTCCGCTGATCGGAGAGGCGAGCGGCCCTCTGGTCTACTTCCCGACGCGTTTCAGCATGGCGGAGGAGGCGTCCGCCTACGCGGCGACGGTGGCTTCGTCGATGGGCCTCAACTGCTACGACCCGCAGGTACGGCAACTCCGGCCCTGATGGCCGCGAGGGGGTGGCTGATCCTTTGCCGAGCCCAGAAGGTCCCTCCAACCATGGTCGAGCACCTTCTCGGGCTGCAAGCCCTCGCGACCAATGTCTGCGGCAGCACACCTCCTCAGCGCCGTCCCGCAGAGCGGACGAGGAACTGACAACCCTCCAGCTGGTCTCCACTACGGGGCTCCGAGTCTCGATCAGCGAGTTGTCCCGCGTGCTCCGGGTGACCAGGGCTGCAATCGCACGCGAGAGGAGCAGCCGAATCGCCTCCGCCACACAAGGTCCGGCGGAGCACTGCGCGTTCAATACCAGGCCCACCCGCCCTGCCCGGAGCCGAGCAGCCGGCCCGTTCACACCCGTTCCGGGGCCGGGCGATGAACGCCCACGGCCCAGCTCCGCCCAAGAGCCTGCCCTCGGGCCAGTGAGTACCGCCGACATGGCCACCCCGGGCGAATTCGGGGCGTCGAGCTCGCCCGCGTCAACGAGGGCTTCGCGCAGCTGCCGGACGGCCTGGGCGTCTGCAGCCGGGTCAGCGATGTCGGCGGCTGCCAGCAGGCGGCGGGCCTCTGCCCGGACCCGGTGGTCCTCCCACGCCCCAGCGGGGTGCGCGGCCGGGCGCAGCGCGTCGGGGTTGCGGGGGTGGCTGGCGGCGCGTCTTCTTGTCGAATGCCGGGCGCAGCCGGTACGTGGGGTGCCGATGCCGACCGTCAGGCGGGCGCTGGCCGCGAGGAAGGCGGTGTCGAGGCCGATCGCGTAGGGCTGCAGGCACTCGTCGTCGGTCAGCAGTACGACGTCGCGTACCCACTGGTAGGACTCCTCCGCGAACAGCCCTTGGTCCGGCCCTGAGCGACAGGGTGTCGGGGCCGACCTCCGGGGGTGCGGGTCGACCGGGTCCAGGCCGAGTGAGTCGCGGTGCCCGCGCCTGTACACCGCCGTCGGCGACGCCCTCGCTTTCCCTGTCCGGCGCCGACACGGCAGCCCAGGTGCTGCTGCCGTCGATCACGGATCTCACCTACCAGTGACGCTGACACCCGCCGGTCCGGGCCCGGGTCGGTCCCGCCGCTCGTCGACGGCGGGCGCCGGGCGGGGAGAGTGTGGGCTCGTGGGCTGAACGGCAGTCTGCGGCCTCTCGCCCGTCCCGCCGGGGTCCTACTAGGGTTCACCCGGCGCAGGACGGGACCGCCGGGCCGGCAGGTGACCGCAGCGTGGCGTCGCCTCCCACCACGAAGAACGCCAGCACAAGGTCGTGGGCGCCTGGAACGATGCAGCCGGCCGGCGCGTCGGAGGACGTGTTGGTCAGCAGGCGGCGTTGGAGGAGTTGCTCGGCGCTGCGGAGGTGGATCCTCACGGTGGCGGGGTTGAGGCCCACGAGATGGGCGGTGTCATCGATCCGGGCCTTGGCCTGGATCCAGGCCGACAGCGTTTCGCGCAACTGACGTCGGTCACTGTCCAATCGGCCGAGGAACCGGTCGGCCCACTGTCGCACTGGCGCGGTGTCCAGGATGTCCGTGACCACGGGAGCGCCCGTCTCCTGCGGGAGGTGCGCGGTCGCGGCCCAGACCTCCAGGGCCAGGCCGACCAGTGCCCGCTGCCACACGTCCTGGAGGTCAATTCCCAGCAGCAAGGCGGCCTCCGCCAGACGGCGCGCGACGGTGTTGCGGTGGGTACCCAGGGTTCTGGCGGTGGCGGCCGGAGTAAACAACAGCCCCAGGCCCAATGTGGTCAGGAGCTGGTCTCGGCGGATCTCGGGGAGTTCGAGCACCGGGCACAACTGGTATCGGGCCCAGGCGGCGGCATGCCGCTGGTCAAGGACGTGAGCAAGCTGGACTTCGGTGATGTAGAGGTGGACCCGGCCGGACGCGCGCTCGGCGACGGCCAGGGCGCGGGCGGCGTCCCGGTGGGCGCTAGCGGTCTCGTCGAGGGTGTGGAGGTAGCTGCCGCCGAGGTAGCGCTCTGGCGCCGCCTGGGTGAAGGCCACGAGGCTCCTGATCATCTTGGTCTCGAAGTCGCCGGCCGCGCCCGGGATGAGCACGATGACGCGGTCACCGTGCGTGGGACATCCGCTGACGATCGCTCGGTCTCCGATGGCCTGGTGGCACTGCTGGATGATCGCCAGCCGTTGTGCACGGGGGACCTTGAGGATGAGGGTGCGGGCAAGGCCGTCGTCCAGTGTTCCGGGGTCCAGGCTGACCGCGGCGCTCCTGGCCGCGCTGACCTGGCCGGTCATCAGGAGGTTGAGGATCGCGCCACGCACCACATCCTCGCTGCACCTCAGTCGGCTCCGTCCCCGGTCAGCCTCCTCGATGGCCAGCCGTGCGGCGAGCAGGTCCAGGACCCGGGCCATGGCGGCGCTGATCTCCGGACCGAAGGCCTCACAGGCCACGGCCAGTACCGGAGCGGGGCGGGTGGTACCGACGGTGAACAGGCGTATCTGGCGGCGGCCATCGGGGAGGTCGAGGGCCGCGGAGCCCCGGCCCGCCGCGGCAAGCTCCGCGATTCGGGCGCCAGCCGGGGCCATCGTCGCCGGGGCGCTCTCGGGGAGCGCCGCCAGCATGGCGCCCCGGGGTGTCGTCAGGGTGACCTCGGCGTCCATGGTGGAGGCGAGCCAGGACACGATCCGCTGGGTGCCGTCGGATCGGCCGAGGTGGCGTACCTGTTCGACGAGTTGGGAGTGCAGTCGGGCGGTGCGCAGGATCCTGCGGTGGACGTCCTCGGTGATCGCGCGGTGCAGACGCATCCAGGCGGCGGGCTGCGGGCAGACCGTGAGCAGCGGCACCGCGTGTCGGCGGGCCGTGCTGCGCACTTCGGCGGGGACCTCACCTGCGGTCCGGGCCGCGACGGCCAGCCCCGCTGCCTGCCGGGCGGCGAGGTGCGCCATGAGATCGGTGAGCTGCTGACAGTCCGACAGGCGAGGGTCGCCGGCTTCGACGATGACCAGCTGGTGGCGTGTCTGGTCGGCGTGGGGGACCTGTTCGGGGCTCCACAGGTACACGCCTTCCAGTGGCCGGTCTGTGTGGGTGGCGGGGGGATCCTCTACAAAACGGAGCCTGGCATCGGGCACACTGGTGGCGAATTTAAGCGTGGACACAGGTCTGGTCCTCCCCGAGAGTGGAACCCGTGGCTTCGGGGCCCATGCACGTGCGTGCCCTGAGTGTGCGGCGGGGCGGGGTGCGACCACCTCCGGAGTCTGCGCAGATTCAGAGAACGCAAGTGGCGATCATAGGAAGAAATCCGGCCGGCTGTAACCAGAAGTGACAAGGTGGTAGCAGAACTGCTTCCTCCGACGGTCCTGCCGGGACACGGATGTGGAGGCGAAGCGGCTGTGATTCACGCTGACGGCAAGCCCGGGCATAGCCTGGCGGAGAGGTTCGAGACCCTGCGGCGGGCCGTAACCCCGGCCGGCGAGCGGCCGCCGTCCGACGCCGCCGTCGCGGCGGCGATCGCCGCACGGACCGGTGCTTCGCTCGTCGACGAGAACACCCTCTACCGGCTGCGCACGGGCCGGTCCGCCAACCCGAGCATGAAGGTCCTGAAGGCGCTGGCCGACCACTTCCAGGTCTCCCCCGGCTTCTTCTTCCCCGGCTCGGCCTGGGAGCCCGAGGAACACCTGGCACTGGTCGACGCTCTGCAGAGCCCGCACGTGCGTCGGCTATGCGTGCGGCTGGGGAGGATGTCCTCGGACGAGCTCGCGCAGGTGGACAGGTTACTTCCCGACGTGGACGCCTGAACGGCCCTCGGGGGGCGTGCGCCGGAGCGCCGGGTGTGCGCCCGCTGAGGTTTCGGCCACCGCCGTGGTGCGCTCGTGCAGTATGTGGCCACGTGGACATTGATTATGTTCAAGGTTCTCCGCCCGGCAGCACGACGCTGACCGCCGCCGGAGCCCTGGACAGGTCCACGCGGCCACGGGCGTCCGGTGGTGCGGGCGACCATCACGAGGAGGCCGCCGGCCATGTCCGTGAACATCTTGTCCGCCAGCGAGGACCTGCGCGGGATGCTGGCGTCCTGCCGGGACCGGGTCGAGGTCTCGCAGGAGAAGCTCGCCGAGATGGTCGGGGTGTCGGGCCGCCACTACGGCGACTTCGAACGGGGCAAGGTCCTGCGGCCCAACCCGCAACTGCTGGAGCGGGTCGCAGACGTGCTGCAGATGAGCACCACCGAGAAGCAGTCCATGTACGAGCTGGTGTCCGGGCTCCAGGTCGCCTGACCCGTCACCACGGATCATCGTCCCCGGATGGTGTGGCCGTTCCCCGGGCGGGCCTCGGCGGCCGCTCGCGGTTTCGCGGATCTTCCACGGCCGGCACCACGGGGCCCTCCACCGGCGGTACCGGGCGGCGATCGGCGGCACGGCGGCGCTGCCGTATCTCCTGCCTGATGTGCCAGGCGCCGTACCAGTGCCACTCCCACAGGTGACGGGCCGACCGCGCCTCGCCGGAGAGCTTCGCGGCGGTGCCGCACGGACAGGCGGTCGGCCACCACCGCCTCCTCCCGCAGACGGGGCAGCGCCTGTTCGAGGAGGTCCGCGTCGCCTAGCGGAACCCGCAATTCGGGAGCGGCTCGGCGCGCTTCGTCCCGGTAGCGGAGCACGTCCTCGCCGTACTTCTCGGCCAACGTGCCCAGTGCCAGGGCACGGGCCCGCTCCTCCTCGGCCCACCGACGCAGTCAGTGCCGGTGGGCGGGCGGCCAGTGCCCGCGATGTTTGACACTCGACCAGGGACGCAGGGCACGCGCGTCGAGGGCGGCCGCCACCTGGCGGCAGCAGGCCGCGTCCTGGGCGATCCGGGCGCGGTGCGCGGCGGCGTCCTGGGCCTGGCGCATTCGCCCGGCTGCGATGGCCAGCCGGCGGCGGCGCTGCAGCGCCATGGACTGCGGGCCCCGGCCGGACAAGGCCTCCACGCGCAGCCCGCTCGCACCGAAGGACGCGGCCGAGGCCCGCTGGTCGGCCTGCCACATCGCCCACTGGGCGCGCAGCTGCGCCCGGGTCAGATCGCCGTCGCCGCGGTGGCCGTGAGGACGCGGCATGGTGGCCCCGGCGTCCGGCCGGCTGCCGCTGTCGTTCCCGGGGGCGAGCGGTTCGGGCGTCCACCCGGCGGGAGGCCGGAGATCGAAGGCGCCCTCCAGCGCCGGGTCGGCGGGCCTCGGGGCGGGCGGCTCGGGGACCGCGGGCAGATCGAGTTCCTCCTTCGGGGCGGCAGCCACCGCTCGACGGCGGCCCGCTCCTGGGCGGCGAAGGACTCAGGCGCAGAGCGTCCGGCACATCGCGGTCCGGGCCCGGGCAGGCGGGGGCAATGCCCTGCTCGTGGCCCCATGCGTCGCGGTCACGGGCCTGGAGGTAGCGGCGCCGCTCGATGGCGTCCAGGTTCCCCAGGGGCGGCGCCGTGGTGTGGCTCTCCTGGAGAAGGTACTCGAAGACGAGCTGGCCGAGCGGTTCGTCGGGCGCCGACGGGGGGTGAGGAGCAGCCAGGCGCCGTAGAGGTGTTCCGGGTGGACGTCCTCCAGCAGGCGGTACAGGGAGCCGAAGGAGCGCGGGGCGTACAGGGCACGGGTGCCGGTGGCGGCGTCGTGGTCGACGAGAGTGTAGAGGGTGTGCCCCACCTGCCAGGACGGGCCGATGCTGGTGAGCTGTGCCTCGACCTGGCGGCCGATGGGATCGTCCTTGTCGATGACACGCTCCTGCTGCGGGATGCGTAGCCACAGCGGGACGGGGCACCAGTTGTGTTCCGTCCACCATTCGGGGTGCACCGCGCGCGTCTTCCTTATCGTGTGGGGGGGGGTGACGGCCCGTCCGCGGGCGGCGCGGTGGCGTCAGTGCGCCCGGCGCTCCTCGCCGTCGTCGTCGTGGCCGAAGACGTCCTCGATCCCGCGGCCCATCGCCTGCTCCCACTCCTCGTCGCCCATCTCGTCGCGCTCCACTGGGGCTCCTCCTTCGCGGGCTTGCGGATGGGCCGGGACGGCGAGCGGTCATGGGGGGGAGCTCGCCGTCCCGGGTGGGCCGGTCCGGGTGGGCCGGGTCACCGTCACAGTGCCTCGCCGCAGGCTCTTGGCGCAGCCCGCCGGGTGGTGTATCCCGCCTGGCGGGATACACCACCCGCTGTTTCCTCCAGGCGGGATCGGACGCCTTGCCAGCTGCCCGGCGTGCCCTGCGCGGGCCTTTCATGGCTGGGCAGGGCGCCGCCCCCGCGTGCCTGTTCGGCGGGCTTGCGGTGCCGGGATTCGACGACGGGAAGGGACGGGGCCATGGCCTTGAGCGGCGGACAGCTGTCCTCCTTGGCGGACTTCGCCACTGCCCGGGCGGAGCGGTTGCGCTCGGGGCCGGTCAGCATCGAGGCGATGCGCCAGCACATGGAGGCGGGCGACGCTGTACTGCTGGGCGACTTCCCGGGGGCGCCGGTGCGCTTCGTGGAGCGGTGGTGGCGTGCGAGTGAGGGGTGGTGGGAGCCGCTGGAGGAGGCGGCCGTCGCGGCGCTGGACGAGCAGGCCCGGCGCTGGGCCCTGTCCCAGCAAGCCGTCTTCACGCAGCAGGACCCGGGCCCGGCGGGGCGGGAGTGAGCGGCCCGGAGGCGTACTCCGAGGAAGCCCTGCTGGGGTCCGTCCTTCAGGACCCCAGCCGGGCGCTGGAGGTACGGAACTGGCTTCGAGCCGAGGACTTCGCGGACCCGTGGCGCAGGGAGATCTACCGCGTGCTGGTGGACAACCACCTCTACGCCCATCCGACGGTTCTCGCCTCACCGCCCCAGCAGCGAACCCAGGTGCTGGGGCGACTGGTGGTGGAGGACCTGCACACGCGAGCCGGCGCCGAGGGTTGGGCGGGCACCGCCGACTGGCAACAGGTCGCCGCCTACATCACGGGCCTGCCCGCCAGCGTGCCCAACACCGCCAACGCCGCCCAGTACGGGCGGGTGGTGGCCCAGTCGAGCCTGGAGCGCACCATCGGCGCGCGGGGCGAGTTCGCGGAGCGCGCGGTGCTGGCCGCCGTCCTGGCCCGGCCCCAGGAGGGCGCACGTCTCGCCCACTGGCTCAAGGCCGGCGACTTCCAGGACCCGTGGCTGGGGCAGATGTACAAGGCCCTGGTCGAGGAGAAGCTGTACGCCCACCCCGCCGTCACCATCCGGTCCTCCCCCGCCGAGCGGCAGGAGGTGCTGGCCCGGATGCTCTACGAGCAGCTGCGACACAAGGCCATTGACGAGCGCTGGACGGTCCCCGACTCCGCCTGGCCGGCCGTCGCCCAGCAGATCCACGCCCTCACCACCACCCAGCAAGTTCCCCACCCCGAGCACGCCGCCCAGCTCGGCCAGCGGGTCCTTCAGACGAGCATCCAGCAGCAGGTGGCCCAGGGCTCCTGGCGCGTGGAGAACACGCTGAGGGTACCGGGCGTGCCCGCCGCCGAGATGCAGATCAACTCCATGCTCGCCACCCTCCAGAAGCTGGAGGATCGCTGGGAGCAGGCCATGGGCCGTGACGGGGCCGTCGGCGCGGCGATGGCCCCGCAGAACGCCCCGCGCCCGGAGACGGCGTTCACCGAGGACGCCGTGCTGTCGTCGCTGCTGCGTGACCCGGGCCAGCTGGAGCAGGTGCGCCACTGGCTGCGCGCCGAGGACTTCACCCAACCCGGCCGGGCCCAGCTGTTCACCGCCCTCCAGGACGCGGTCACCAGCCGCGGGAGCATCGACCCCGCTCTCGTGGTGTGGGACGCCCACCGGCGCGGCACCGCAGGGCACGGATCGCTCGCCCCCGAGCAGATCTGGGCGATGTACCAGGAGGGCCGGCCCGGCATAGCCCACGGCGGGGGCCAGCGGCTGGTGGAGGCCAGCATCGTGCACCACGTGCGCTCCGCGACGTCGGCCATCAACACCGCCGTCGGCGATCCCACCGCCGCCCCCGGCATGGTCATCGGCACCGCCCGCGGACACCTGCAGCAGGCCTCCGCCCAGGCCGCCCGTCTCACCCAGGCCACCTGGGCCGGCGCACGCACCGGAACAGGGGTGCGGTGAGGTCCCCTGCCACCGCGTCGGTCAGCACACCGGAGAACCTGCTCGCGCCGTGGCGCAGCCTGCCGCGGCTCGCGGGCGTCCTCGCTCAAGCCTTCGCCCCCGGCGCTGCCCGCCCCGGGTGGCCGCGTGCCCTGTTCGTCCCGTTCTGGCTGGTCGAGACAGCCGTTCACCGATGTGCGGGCCGGGTGATGTGCCGCGGCTCGGCGACGCTCGTACTGCGCCGTCCCCAGCCCTGGACCCGAACCGCGCTGCAGAGCGTGCTGCTCCTGCCCTGTGTCCTGGTCGTGTTCGCGGCGGCGCTCACCCCAGTCGCGCTGGCGGCAGCCACCGTCGGAGATGCCGTCGCGGGACCCGCCGGCGGCCGCTGCGCGATGAGCGGCGTGCTGCTCCCCGTCGCGGCCCTGCTGCTGTGGCAACTCGTCTCCCTTGCCCGGGCGGCCCGGGCGGGGGTGCGGCTGCGCCGCGAGGTCCGGGTGCTGCGTGAGCCGTGGGCGGAGGTGGGGTCGCTGGCCGGCGGGCGCGACGGGCAGGCCACCCGCGATCTGGTGCGGGCGCTGCTCACCTTCGCCGACGACAGCGGCGTCGCCCTGGTGGCGGTGGCCGCCGACGAGCGGCTCGCCCGCCTCTACGGGCGCGCCGGGTTCGAGCCGCTCTCCCCCGCGTCGCCGGTCCTGGTCCGCCAGCCCAAGCCGGCCGGGTCCTCTTGGCGCCCGGCGCCACGGCCTGCGGGCGGGTGAGTGTCGGAGAAGGCTGTGTGAGCGCAGGCGCCCGTGCCGGGCCGCCCGGGGAATGCTTCCCGGGCGGCCCTGTGATGAGAAGTCAGGCCTGAGGGTCGGTCCAGGTCACCAGGAGCGCTCCCATCGCGACGCCCGGGCCCAGGCCGAAGACCAGGCCGCGTCCACCGTCGGCGGGAGGGGTGCGGTAGGTGCGTTCCAGGACGGAGAAGATGGTCGGTCCGCCGAGGTTGCCCTCCTCGGCGAGGACGTCGCGCGAGTGCTTGGTGAACTCCTCGTCGATGTCCAGGACGGTGGCGAGCTTGGCCAGGATCGCGGGCCCGCCCGGGTGCAGGATCCCGAAGTCCAGGGGCCCGTCGGTGTTCTTGTCGAGCCATGCCAGCAGTGCTGGTGCCAGGTCGGTGACCGACCGTAGCGAGGCCCGGGTGGAGGAGAAGTGGTCGCCACGCTCGTCGGTCTCCTTACGGTAGCGGTCGGTCGTGTGGGGGATCACGTACTCGAAGGTGTGGTCGACGCGCAATGACGCATCCGGTCCCAGCGGTCGGGCGGAGACGACGGTGGCAGCCACCAGGTCGCCCCACAGCGCCTTGTAGATCAGGTCCTCGATCGACAGCAGCGACTGCTGGTACAGCGAGGACAGGAACTCCCCCGCCACGACGAGCACGATGTGGCCCGGGTAGCGGGCCAGGTGCTCCTCCGCCATGATCAACGCCTGGGTGCCGCCCGCGCAGGCGAGCTGGGTCATGGTGCGCCGGCGGATGTCGGGGCGTAGCGGGAGGGTGTTCTGCAGGTGGACGTCGAGTCCGGGCATGCGGTCGCCGGTGGAGCTGGTGGTGATGATGCAGTCGATGTCGGCGGGGGTGACGTTGGCGTTGTCCATCGCGGCGTGGGCGGCCTGCTGGGCCGCTTGGAGGATGACGTCGAAGACGTCGTCCTTGCGCTGGGTGGGACTGCGGTCGGCCACTATCTCCTCGTAGGCGCGCAGGTAGCGGCGGGTACCGGGGAGGTTGGTCAGGGCCTTGCGGACGACTTCGAACTTGGGGTGGTCGGGGTTCCAGGCGAGGATGTCGTCGCGGACGCGGGCGGCGTCAACGAGGTGCTCGCCGAAGACGAGGGCGGGTCGGCTGACATAGGCCGTGGTGGTCAACTGGGTGTCCTTCGGAGGATGGCCCGCGGCGGCGGGTGATGGGTGTGGTCGCGCCCCCGCCGGGCGGCCTGTGGGCGAATGTGACCGGCGGGGCGTGGGCGCAGGGCCCTGGGGTGCGCGGACAGTGCGGCGGGAGGTGGTGGTGTCCGGCTCAGGTGAACGGACTGGGCGCGGCTGGACCGTCGGTGCCGGGGACCGGGCGGGGCCGTGGGGGCACCCCGGCGTGCGGGTCGTTCACGCGGGTGACGGGGTCGCCCGCGTGTACCTGGTGCCGTGGACGAGGGCTCGCGGCGCCTTGCCGGGAGGGTGCGCACCGCCTATGGGGACCACCGCGGAGCTTTCCGGGCCCCGGTGTCCGCACGGCGTTGTTCGCGGCGGTACGACGGCTGAGCGCCATGACATCCTTCCCCCCTTGGCGGATGCTGATGACGATCACGCTACCTGTCGGTAGCGGATCCGCCATCGGCCGCTCGGAAGCGGGCGTCGTGGCTCACCTTTGTTCGGGCCGATGGTTGACGAACGGTCATCTGGTGTGTGCGGCCTGGGCCGTAGTTGTCTCGGCGTACCGGCTCCGACCGCCCCGGCGCCGTCTGGGAGCTGCTCCAGTGTGCCGCGCGGGCCTGTGGCCCGCGCCGAACCGGCGTGGCCGTCCGGTGTGTGGGAGAGGTCCGACGAATGGTCCGGGCAGGGAGTGGGGACTGTGCGGCGCGGGGTGCCAAGCCACCCCCGAGTCCGCCGGGCACGGGCGTGCGTGCTGATCGTTTCAGAGTGTCGAGCCGGTCGGCAGCCTCGGCAAACGGGTGGCGACTGCCTCGGCTGCTCCGTCAGACTGCGGGGGTGATCGTAAACCCGGGTCTTAACGCGATAGCCGTGACGTTGGACCGATCTCTCCCCAGGCCCTGCACCGTCACACCCAGGGGTACCCGGCATGAGTAGGGTCGATCCAGGTTGTTGCTGGTACTGCGGACGCCCCTCCGCGAGTGTGCCCGAGCAGGTCGTCCGGGACGGGCGGCTCTACTGGAGAGACAGCCGGATTTGCCACGAGTGCTCGGACGAGGGCTTTGAAGGCATAGGGCCGACATGGCTTCGGGATGCTGTCCTGCGGGCTACGGGAGGTACTGTGCTTAGCGTTGTTGCGGAGCAACCCGCCCGGGTCCATGTCCTTCGTATCCTCCGCCAGACCTACGGTGGAACGGTTGCTGAGACCGCCGAAATGCTGCGCGACCTACTTGGCCCGGGCCTGCGGGTCACGCCGGCAGAGGCTGAGTTCCTGACCGCCGAGTTCTCTGTTCTGCGGCTCCGCTTGAGTCCGATACGGCCGTGTTGATCGCTTCAGGGCAGCCCTTGCGGAGTCGGCGCAAGCAGATGATGCCGCAGGCGAGTTCGAGCAGGCCTTGGTGGAGGTCGGCTCGGCGCTCGTAGCGGGATGCGGAGGCGTTTGTGGCTCTGGACTTCGGCCCCCCGTGGTCGCCTTGGCTTCCCAACCCTTCCGCCTGGTCTGGGAGGACGGGGCGAGGAATCGCGAGCACACCCCGGACTTCTTCGCGCGGTCTACCGATGGCACCGGTGTGGTCGTCGATGTCCGGCTCGACGGCCTGGTCGATGAGGAGGCCGCCGAGGTCTTTGCGTTCACCGCGCGGGTCTGCCAGACGGCAGGCCGGAGGTTTCGGTTGGTCGGCGATCTGGATCAGCCGTGTCGGGCGAATCTGCGCTGGCGTTCGCCCGCCGGCTCCGCGAGGCGGGGGAGTCCCTTGGCGACCTCGGAGCTCCACGGCGGTGTCAGGCTGGCGGTGACGGCGGCGAGATCTCGTTCGTGGCCGTTGACGAAGGTGTGGAAGCTGGGCAGGCCGTTGGCACGGATCGCCTCGATCCTCTGCGGGAGTTGGTCGCGCTGGAGCTGGGTGAGCGTCTTCCCGAACGCGCGGACGTGCTCGGCGAGCGCACCAGTTCGGGGCAGTCGGCTTTGAGTTTCAGGCACTCGGGGGTGGGCGCGGACGGCCCCGGGGCCACCGCGTGGACGACTTCGGCCACCAGGTCGTAGCCGTGGTGGCTGGGATCCGCCGTGTGTTCCGGCAGTGGGCCTAGATGTGCATCTGCCGGAGCTCGGTTACACCTGGGTCTCGGTCTTCTGCTTGAGGCGTTCGTAGGGGGTCTGGCCGCCGAGGGCGCCGTGTGGGCGGT
>NZ_JBHYYB010000139.1:0-17949 GCF_042752535.1 Kitasatospora sp. NPDC059327
GCGGGCGAAATCACCCAAACCAGGCCCATAGGCCCAACTCTGGCGATACCCTGCCCAGCCAACGCTCAAGCCGCCAAGTGAAGCACTCAGTCACATGTGTTGTGACTGAGTGCTCCGCATGGCCAGTGAGTCGTCGAGGTGGCCAGTTGAGCGTCGACGTTCTTCCTGGTCAGGGGACCACGAGCTCTCAATGGCTGCTCCAGCTCGGAGCAGTTGTGGGCATCACCGCTGGTCAGGGGCTTTGCTCAACTGGCCAAGTCGAGCGCTCAGTCACATGTGTCGCCGAAAACACCGTCCCGGCCGCTCCCAGCGGTCGGGACTTTCCATTTCCATCACCCCGTCCGTGAATTCACCGACGAAATTCGGAGAACCAACATGAGCGACCACCACCCCCACACCGACCCCCACGACCTGCCGTCCCTGCCGATGCCCGTCACCCACGACATCCTCACCGGCGAACTGATGATCCCCGCCACCGCCGTCACCCTCCTGCTGCGCGCCATCGCCGCCGGCTGGAGCGCCTGCCCCTGCGACGAGAGTGACTGCCGCCGCACCGCTGCCCTCTACGCCGCCTCCCTCAACAGCTTCGCCGACCAGCTCGACGTCGGATGCATCGCGGCCGCCGGCCAGAGCGCCGACCCCACCTACTGACCCCACCCGACCCGCCCACCGAGGGCCCGTCTCCCCACACACCCAGGGGAGACGGGCCCTCTTCGCATGCCCGGAGCAAGGAGACCTCGATGCCGACGCTGCACCTGACCGACGCCGCCACCCGCACCCTGCGCCACCTCGAACACGGACGCCGCGCCGACCCGGCCCGGCTGCGCCGGGTGCGCCGCGCGCTGGAGCGGCTCGCCGCGGACCCGCGTCACCCGGGCCTGCGCAGCCACCGCTACCCCGCTCTGCCCGGCCACCCGCGTCAGCGGGCCTGGACGTCCTACGTCGACCAGGGCGCCGGCGCCTGGCGGCTCCACTGGACCTGGGGCCCGGCCGACACCGACCTGGCCGGGCGCGACCACGAGGACGGCCCGGTGCTCACCGTGCTGCTGATCGGCCCGCACCTGTAGAAAGGCCGGCGCGGGAGCGCGGGATCCATCGGTCCGCGTCTTGCCGCGTTCGGGCGGCAACCGAGCCGGCGTTGCGGTCCACCTCGTCGCTGGGGTGGGCCGCGGCGTGCTCCGCCCCCGCACCCGTGGCCAGCGCCCGGATGCGCTGGACCATCCTTCGCTGCCGCCCGCCCTGCGCCGCCGGATCCGCCGTCCGGGCCGTGGCCGGCCCAGCCGTCGGCCCGTCGCCGCACCGGTCACGCCGAGGACGGCGTGACCTGGGCGGTTGCCATGATCGAGGTGGCGGGTGCCGGTTTCGGGCCGGGCACCTGCCGGCCGGCCCGCAGGACGTGTCGGGGCCTGCCACTGATCGTCCGGTGGCCGATGCCACGACCCACCTGGCGATCAACCTGTTCACCGATACCGTCACCGGCGACGACCCACACAGTCACCACCGGCCCCGGCTCCGGTTCGCTCGGCGAAGCACCACCGGGGGCGGTAGGGCAGGGGAGCGGCCGTTCGACTCATAGGCGCGGAAAGGGCCGTCAAGGCCCGGGTCCGGCGGCAGCCGGACTTCCGCGACTGGCGCGGTGAGCTGGCCGGCCCCCTTCGGTAGGCCTGCGTCGGTGCCTGGCCCGGGCGGCGGCAGCGGCACGGGCCAGGCACCTGCCGGAGGCCCTGTAGGGCTGCCACCCGGGTGGCGCGATGGTGATCCGAGGGGCCCGCCATCGGGGTGAAGCCGCGGAGTGACCGCCGACCTCTCCTTGAGTATTTAGAGGCGAATGATGTTTTCCCAGCTCAGGCGGCATGCGGAGTGCATGATCGGCACATTCGAGTGCATGAATCGTGCATTCACATTGCCTATAGGCAACCTCGGCGGGTCGACACGCCCCCGAGTCCACCCAAACCTGCTTGCCTATAGGCAATATGACGGTAGGGTGGTGCCGTTCATGTTGCCTATAGGCAACACGGCGAGGTGAGGAGGGGTATGTCGCCATCCATTCCGGTGCGGGGAGAACTCGTGAACCGGGCGACGGGCGAGGTCATGCAGCTGGACCTCTTCGGTGAGGAGGAGGCGAAGCCGGGACCGGACAAGATCCGCTACGACTGGAACCCCCACCCCGGCCGGCACGTGAACGTCTCCAAGACGCTGATGCGCAAGCTCTGGCGCAAGGACTCGGGCTACGACCAGAACGACCGGGACATCTTCGGCTTCTACCTCGCCCATTCCCCGGACGGCGCGGAACCCCTGCGGATGACCTTCAAGGAGATCTCTGAGACCCTTGGGCCTGCGCAGGGCATCGTCCGAACCTCGGTCGAGAAGCTCCACCTCGGCGGGCTCCTCCTGGAGGCCGAGCGCTTCGGCCGGATGCGGTTCTACCGCGTCAACCCGCGGGCCGGCTACGACGGCCCGGCCAAGAAGCAGGTGGACGCGACGAAGGAGGCCCGCTTCCCGGTGGTGCCCGCCCCCCAGACGCCCGCCAAGCCCACAAGGAAGAGGAAGGCCGCGTGACGACTGCAGCCATGAACCGGGAGCAGCGCGCCGAGTTCACCCAGGCGCTGATGCACGAGCTGTTGGTGCGGACCGCCGGCGCGCCGGGCGCGGACTTTCGTGTGCTCGCGTTCTACGCCACCACCGTCCCGCTCGGCCAGACCGTGCGTACCGTCGGCAAGCTGATCGCCGAGAAGCTGCGGCTCAGCGAGCCGACGGTCTCCAAGAGCATCAAGCGCCTCGCCGCCGACGGCTGGCTGGAGCTGGTCTACCGCCAGGGCCCGATCAACTTCTACCGAGTCGGGCCCCGCGTGATGGAGGCCGCAGACGAGCTGGACGCCGGCGCGGCCGAGGACGACGACCTCGCGACCGTCCACCGCCTGCCCTTCGGTCGACACGACGACGAGTAGAACCCCTCCGGATCGGGCTCCGACCGTCGCGCTGCTACCTCGCCGCCTGGCGGATCTACTGGACCTGGGGCCCGGCCGACGGCGGCGACCAGGCCCACGGCCGCGACAACGGCGCGGTGCTCACCGTGCTGCTGATCGGCCCGCACCTGTAGCACCGGGAGGGCCGCCGCCGGCTGCTACTGCTGGCGGGGCAGGGCGATCCGGTCGATCAGCTCCCGCCGCACCACGACGCTGCGGCTGATGCTGTCGGCCCAGGTCTGGCGCCGTACGTGGGTGACGGGACGGACGAAGCCGGCGAAGGCGGGCAGCGCGTCCAGGAAGTGCAGGACGCCGCGCCAGATGGCCCGGGCCGCGCCGATCGGCGCCCCGGTGTCCTCGTCCACCGTCACGATGCCCACCAGCCGCCCGCCCAGGCCCTGCCCGGTCCGCCCCCGCTCCGCCCACTGGAGCACCAGCCACCCGCCCCCGACCACCCAGTACCCGCCCGCCAGCGACCCCCGGATATCCACGTCCGCGAGCAGCGCCAGCAACTGCAGCGCCGCGAACGCCGGCGCCAGCGCCGACAGGGCGGCCAGGTACGCCGTCATCAGCCCGCCCGCGATCCCCACCTCGATCCCGGCCGCCGTCGCCCGCTGCGCCCAGGAGGCCAGGCCGGGGATGCCGGTCCTCCTGGCGGGCGGGGCCGGGGCCGGGCCGGTCGGCACGCCGGGGTGCCACCAGGGCGCAGCCGGCGGAGAGACGGGGAACGGCGTGTGATCGTTCATGGCCGGTCAACGCGTCCTCGGCGGGTGGGGGCACGCCATGTCGGGGTGCGGACCACGCGGTGCGCCCCGGATGGCAGGCACTTGCATCTGGCATGTGCGCGGCCGAAATAGTGCAGGTCAAAGCCCTGGTCACCGCCGATTGGCGGGTCTAGCATTCCCGGCACGGCCGGCCCACCACAGCATTTCCGGGCCGTCCGGCAGAGCAGTCGCGCCCGGCTTTGGGCGCGGCTGGCCTCCCACCGGCCGGGGCCCCGCGGAACGCCCCCCTCGTCCCCCGGGGCCCCGGCCGCCTGCGCCCCGTCCCTGGCCTGCCAGGCGCTCGGACGGCTACGGAGCCTTGAAGCCGCGGCGGCGGGAGCGGGCGACCCGCTGCATCTCGGCCTCGGCAAGGTGCCGGCGCCCGGCGGCGAGGTCCCGGCGGACCTGTTCCTCAACGGCGGTGAACGCCTCGTAGTAGGTCCGGTCGTACGCCTCGATCAGCTGGTAGGTCCACATCCCCGGGACGACATCCCGGCCGAGGAGCTCACGCTCGACCAGGTCGGCGTGCTCCCCGTGCCCGGCCTCGCGCAGCATCCGTACCGCCTCGGCGAGCATCCGGTCGGCGCCGCCGGTCATCTGATGCACCGCGTACAGGTGGCCGCGGGCCCGCTCGGTGTACTCCAGCGCCTTCGACAGCATCCCCAGCGCCTCGACGGTCGCGTCGTCCACCCCGGGCGGTCGACGGTGCTCCCCGTCGGGTCCGCCGACACCCTGCCGCGCCGACCGCCGCGTCCCGGGCCTGTCCGGTCCGGCGGCGCGCTCCTGGCGCTCGCGCTCGCCCACACTCTGCGCCTTCCCGCTGACGGGCACCGGAATCGACCCCAGGCCGATCTCCTGGCCGCCGGGGCCTGTGCGGGATCAGGCCGCCGGGGCGGGGTCGCCGGGTGCTGCCCTCGGGTTGCGGCCGGCCGGGGTGGGCACGGCGGGCCACTCGCCGACCCGGCATAGCGCGCCGTGCTGGACCCTCGCTCGTTCCCGGTGAATCCGCTCCGCCGCGCGGCTCGGCAGTGGGAGGCTGGGATCCGTGACAGACAAGACAGACGATTCCGATCCCGGCCGGGACGACACCCGCCGCTCGGCCGCCGACCACCTTCGGGACTTCGCCGACTGGGCGGATCGCCACCTCGGCCGCGCCGCCCGCTACCTGGATCTCGCCCGGCTCCTTACCGTCTTCGTTCGGGACCTGGCCAACTGGGCCGCCGGCTCCGGCGGCCCGAGCCCGGCCTAACCGCACAACCCCGCCCCGGCCGCTCCGGGGCGTCGAACAGAGAGAGGAAGCCGGATGGACGGGCAGGCACAACCGCCGGCTACGCCGCAGGAACGGCCGATCACGGCACAGGTGACGGTGTCCGGCCTGGAGGCCGCGGTGCTGCGTGAGCTCGCCGCCGTGCTCGGACGTCCGGCGGAGGCGCTGGCGCTGGAGTACGCGGCCGGCACGTTGAAGCTGCCGACCACCACGATCGGCGAGTCGGAGTTCGCGGACTGGGCACTGTTCGACGGCCCGCCAGACCTCGCGGCCCACACGGACGAGTACCTGGCCGAAGGCTTCGGCCGGTGACCCCCGTCGTCCCGATCCCGGCCGCCCCCGCCCCCGTGCTGGCGGTGGCCGACACCGGAGTGCTGCTCAGCGCCTTCAACGGCCGCGACACGCTACACAAGGCCGGGGTCCAAGCACTGAACGTGCCGAAGATCCTCCTGATCTCCCCACTGGTGCTCGCCGAGCTGGACCACCTGCTCCACACCCGGGCCGGAGAACGAGCGGCCCTCGAAGCGATCACCCGGATCGGCGCCCTCGCCGGACAGGGCCGGGTCCAGATCGCCACCGTCGACCGCCCGCTGCTCCTCGAAGCGGAGGAGCTGATGCGCCGCCACCTCGGCATCCGCCTCGGCCTGACCGACTGCGTCAACGCCGCCCTCGCCTGGCGCCTGAGCAGACCCGCGCTGCTCACCTTCGACAAGCACTACAGCACGGTGCTCGCCCCGCGGCGCCCCGGTGAGAAGCGGCTGGAGGTCCACCCCGGCCCGTGACGGGCGGCGTCGGCGGGCTGGGACAAGCCTGTCCCAGCTCCGTGCCAGCCTGCCCGCTATGCCCGAGTTGCTGGGACGGCCCTTGGACTGTCCCACCCCGTTTCCCTAGGTGGCGACACCTTCGCCGGATCTAGGACAAGGGTGGGACAGCCAGCCGCAACCGGCCGCCGGCCTTCGTCAGGTCTGCCGGAACCGGATCAGCGGCGGGTGCTCCACCGCGTCGGGATCGGCCCTGGGGTCGTAGACGGCCAGGCCGGCCTTCCGTACCTGTTCGGCGATCCGCAGCCACTCCTGGTGGTCGGCCTCGGCGGTGAGCACCGAATGGTCGACGTTCGGGTCCTCCAGCGCCAGACCCCGGACGTGCTGGAGCTGCTCCAGCGCCTTCTGGGCCGCCCGGTCGATCTCGTCCGGTGTCATCTGGTCGGCGTCCCGGCACACCAGCGCCCGGTGGAAGCGGTCCGTGTCCGGGTGGAGCACCAAGCGCTCGCCGGGCGGGCGCAGCCAGCGGGCCGGGATGGTGTGGGTGACCGTGCCGGGGAAGGCGATGGCCTCGCCGTCCGCGTCGGTGACGATGCCGGTGATCTCGTACTCCTGGCCCTTGGCGAGGTCGAGGGCCGCGGCCTGTTCGGCGGTCAGGCGCAGCCGGGCGCGGCCGGCCGGGAGGTCGCGGCTGACCTGCACCGTGCCGGGTTCCTCGCCGAAGCCGGTCACGGTCACCGTGATGCGCCGGCCGCGGACCAGGTGCAGCTGCGTGTTCGCCCGCCACTGCTCGGGTGTGTCTCCCGGGCGGCGCAGTTCCTCCGGGAGGCGCTGGGGGATGCTCGCGATGTAGGTCTCGCCGACCACGACGTCTGCGGTGCGCATCGCTGCTCCCTTGCCGGTTCCTGTCTCTATCGTGCCCGGCTGATGCTTGTGGGGTGGCCTGTTCGGTGTGGCCGGGTGGGGTGGACCTGGAAGACTGTGATCATGAGTTCCTCCGACCGGCGCCCGCTGTGGCAGCCCTTTTCCGAGCCCGCCGTCGACACCCCCGTGCAGTCGTCCGCCGGGGCCCGGCTCCTTGCGGTCGAGCGGGCCCCGTTCCTGGAGCCGGCCCCCGTCGAGGAGTCGGCGGCGGTGCCTGGGGGGCGTCGGCGGCTCGGTCCGGGCGGTCTCGCCGCGGGGCCGGTCCCAGACGGCCGGGGCTGACCACCGCTGTCGGCCCCGGACCGGGACACGTCGCGGTGAGGAGCGGCGCGAGCCCGTGCCGGCGCGGTCGCGGTCAGGCCGTCATCTCGGCGGCCGCGGCGTGTCCGACGCCGGTGGCGGTGTTCAGTGCGTCGGCGAGGATGGGGAGCTCGCGCACCCATGCGGCCGCCGCTTCCCCCGCGTTGACGGCCAGGGCGAGTGCCTCGCGAACGGCGTGCTCGCGTTCCTCACGCGCGGCCGCGGCCCGTGCCGCGGCCTGCTCGGCTCGCTCGTCGTCGGCGGCGAGGCCGTCCGGATCGTCGTCGACCGCTCGGCGGTCGGCCACGGGGAGGAAGGAGAGCGGGTTCGGCATGACCGGTGAACCGGACCCGGCACCGAACCATCACGGTCCCGGCGCGCGCGACCGGGGCCGGCCCTGTCCGGGTGGCCGCCGCCGGACCGCCGATCCCCCCGGGGAGAAACGCCGCGTGCTGCTTGGATAGCCTTCCGACCATGACTTTCTCCCCGGGTGGAAACACCTCGGCCGCGCCGGCCGCGCCGATGTTGTTCGGCGCGCCGGCCTGCGCGATGTGCGCCACGGAGCTGGAATGGGCGGGCAAGGGCCGCCGCCCGAAGTACTGCTCGAAGGCGTGCTCGTCGAAGGCGGACCGCGCCCGGGAGAAGGAGAAGCGGGACAAGGCCCTCGCCGCGGCCGCCGAAACACCCCGGGGTGAAACAGGGCTGCCCGACGGCTTCGCCGACGACCCGATCGCGGCCGAGCTCCTCGACCTCGGCACGTGGCTGCGCCGTCACGACGTCGACTTCCTGACCCGGCTCGACCGGGCGGCCCGCGACGGCGACCCTGCCCAGGCCCGCCAAGCCCTGGACGACGTCCTCCACGCCGCCCGTCTCCTGACCGCGCGCCACCGCGAGCTCGCCGAACAGGTCCTGGCCGACCGTGCCACCCCGGCACCCGCGCCCGCCCCGCCCGTCACGGAAGCCGCTGTTTCGCCCCGGGGTGAAACCGAGGGCCTCTCCGGTGTCGCCGGCGCCGCGGCCGGACCGGCGCCGGCCGTCCCGCCCGTTCCCCGGGTGGCCGAGGCCGGCGTCGAGACGCCCACTCCATCGCCCCGGGGCGAAACGCCGCCGCCGGCAACCGGCCGCCCGGGTGCCGAAGATGCCCTTCCGGCGCCTGTTGCGCCCCGGGGTGAAACGGTGTCCGTCGCCACGGGCCCCGAAGCGGCGTCTGTTGTGCCCCGGGGAGAAACCCCCGGTCCGGCAGACAGGGGAGATCGGCTGCGTGACCTTGTCGGCCGGCGCCTGGCCCAGCAAGAGCCCCGGCCCGCGTCGGCCGCCGCGTCCACGATCCCGAGTCCGCCTCCCGGGACGCTGACGGTGCCGCGTGATCCGACGCTGCGGGGCCTGCCCGATCTGGACGCCCACCTCGCCCTCGACCCCGGCGTGTTCGGTGACCACTGGGCGCTGGCCGGCTGGACGGTGCAGCCCGACGTCCTGCTCGTGTTCGGCGAGGGCCACCAGGTCGGCTGGGTCGAGCGCGGCCTGCCCGGCCTCGGCGACCGGTGGATAGCGGTGGCCGGCGGCTACTTCATCGGCGACCCCGTCACCCACGACGCCCTCCTGCACGACACCCCCGCCCAGGCCGCCCGCACCGTCCAGCTCGCCCACCTCCACAACCTGTGACCGGGCCGGCCGACCGGGTCCGGGGGCGGGCATCGAGGCGGCCCGCGCGCCTTGATGCCCACCCCCCCGGCACCTTGACGGATCGGCCGCGACCACCGCCCGGGCCCCCGAACCGCCCGACCGTCCGACCGTCCGACCGTCGGCCGTCAAGGTGCCCGGTCGGTACCTCGACCCCGGCCGACACGCTCCCTTGACGGGCCATCAAGGAGTCGCGATCCCAGCGGGTCACAGCCGCGCTGTCGCCCGAAGGGCGAGTCAGGGCGGCCGCCGGCCCGCACCGTGACACCGGGCCGCTCGTTGACCCGGCATGGGCGACCTCCACGACCAGCTCGACACGCTGACCGACACCGTGTGCGCGATGACCGATCTGGTGGCGGCCGACGGCTGGTCGCCGACGGCCGCCACCGACACCCTCGGCGCCGTCGACGCGCTGCTCCAGCTCCTGACCCGCCTCGGCCCCGAGGCCGCCACCACGCTCGCTCCGGCCCTGGCCGCGACCGCCCGCACGCGCGCCCTGATCGGCGACGCCACCCTCCCGGCCGCACCGGCCCCCCGACGCCGATGGCAGGACGGACCCAGGCCCGGCGACCGCCCCGAGGACTGGGCCGAGCGCGACCCGCGGACCGCCGAGCGACTCTGGTACGAGGAACGACGAGCCCTCGGCTGGCAGGGACCGGGAGCGGGATGGTCCTGAAGGCCGGCCACCAAGGCAACCCCGCCCCGGCGCCGGCCTGGGGCAGGGCGGGAGTAGGCGCAGACTGGAAGAAGGCGGACCAGGAGGCGGTTTCGGTGCGGACGGCGCGGGTGCGGGTCGGGGAGACGTATCTGGTGCGCGTCCCGGCCCACCTCCGCTACGCCCGGTACGCGCCGGACAGCACGGATCTGGACAGCGTCCTGTTGCACTGGCGGCGCTGGGTGCGCGCCGGCTCCGAGTTCGAGCTGACCGTCACCGATCTCCCGGAGGCGGACGGCGAGCACATGGTCGCCGGCCTCCTGGTCGCCCCGCACTCCAGGGTCCGGGTGAGGCTCACCGACGGCCAGGCCGCAGGGCTCGGCCTGCCGCCCGGCGTCGGCTACACGGTGACCGGCACCCTGACCGACCTGAACGACACCGCGGTCGAGCTCATGACCTCCACCCCGATGACCGTCCCGGCCCGCTGGCTCCACCCGCTGGACCCGAACGGCTCGGCGCGACGGCCGTAGCCGGCGGTCCTACCGCGGCCCCCGCCGATGCCGGCCGCGGAGGCGGCGTCCGTCGTGGTGGCAAGGAGGCCCGGGACGTCATCGAGCACTTCGACGAGTACACCCAGGGAATCGGCCGGCTCCAGCAGCCCGTCCGCCCCCGGCTGCGGGTGCCCGACGAGGAACAGGCCCAGCGCTTCCACATCGACTTCCGCCGGGACGACGACGACAACGGCCAGCAGCGCCCCGCCCTGGTCGTCGGCCCCTACCCGATCGACCTGATCACCGCCGCCGACGCCGCCGAACGCCTCGAATGCGACATCTACGAAGCGCTGCGCATGGACCAGGGCAACCCCGTACCGCGGGGCTGGGCCTACGACGTCCGAACCATCCCGGCACCCTGACCGCCCCCGCACCGCGCCGCCCCCGGTCCCGGCCGCTGCGCCGCACGTCCCCGCGGTGCTCACTGTTCCTCGCCGTGCCGTGCGAGGAGGTCGCGGGCCTGGCGGCCGCGGTAGTCGTCCTCGACGGCTCGCCAGTCGCCGGTGATGAGGTACCGGCGGCAGGCCAGGAACAGCTCCGGGTCCTCCCCGACGAAGTCGGCGTAGACCGCGAGGACGGGCAGGGCGCTGCGGTCGGAGAGGTGCGCGGGCGCGAGGCGCAGGGCGATCTCCCCCAGCGCCCGGTCGTTCTGCTGCTGTTCGGCGACCAGGGGCCGGCCGGCGGTGACGTGGCGCCGCCATGCCTCGGCGTCGTACCCGTCCGGCCCGCCGGCGACGGCGAGCTCGGCGACCGGCACGTCCGGCCGCTCGCGCAGCTCGGCGACGGCCCCGGCGACGACCTCGCCGACCCGGCCGGGCTCCAGCGGCGCGCCGCCAGCCTCGGCCTGGGCGTCGGCCAGGCGCTCGGCGATCAGGTCGGCGAGCTCCGCGATCCGGCCCTTGAGGTCGACGACCGCCCGCACCGGCAGTACCAGGCCGGTGTCCCACGCGTGGGACAGCTCGGGGCCCACCTGGCGGGCGACGACGTCCTCGATCGCCTCGGCCGCGGCCGCCAGGTCGAGCAGCCGGTAGGCGGTCGAGCGGCTCACGCCGAACTCGGCGCCCGCGTACGCGGCCCAGCCGCTGTACCCGAGCGCGGCCCACACCCGGGCCTGGTGTGCGGCGCGCACCCGTGCGGCCAGGACCAGGACGGCGGAGCGGACCTCCTCGATCGCGGCGCGCAGCTCCCTGGTCAGCCGCCGGGCCTCGCCCTGCGGGGCCGGGCCGACGAGCTCGCGGTGCCGGTCGCGCTCGCCCATACCCGACCCCTTCCCCTGGCCGGGTGCCGGAACCCGGCCGCGAGGGTCAGGCCGCGGCCGGGTCCTGCGCTGGGTCCGCCGGCCGGGCGGCCTGCTTCAGCTTCATGAGGGCCTCGTGCCGGTTGCCGGCCTTGGCCCAGTGCTCGTGGGCGTGCAGTTCGGCGCCGACCTCGGTGAGCGCGAAGCGGTTCTCCTCGGTCGGGTCGGCGGCCCAGGCGGCCTCGGCGGCGTACCAGCGGCGCTGGAGGGCGAGCAGATCTTCGGGAAAACCGGAGGAGTCGGACATCCGGCCATCGTAGATCGCAACACCGATCGCACGGCGCGGTCGCAGCGCGGGCAGACGTAGCGGGCGAGGTCGGGCGGGAAACAGCGCTGCCCCGGGGCCGCCAGCCGCCATGGGTCGACGGTCATGCCCGCGGTGTCGAGCCCGCAGGCGGTGACCGCCGCCGGGGCGCCGGGCACGTCCGGGTCGGAGCCGGTCGCGTGCACGACCAGGCGTGCCGGGTCCTCCAGCTGCTCGACCACCGCCACGATGCCCACCACCCCACTCTCCAGCCCGCACCGCCAGCTGCGCACCCGCAGAACGGCCGCCAGGACCACCCGCACCTGCCGGTGAGCTCTCCGCCGCCCGGTGAGTTCCGCCCCGCCGACCTCACCGGCGCAGGTCACAGCGGTGGAGCAGCGCTGCTGCTGCACCGCAGCACGCCAGTGCAGCAGCAGGTGGCTTTGTTCACGACTCGTGAAGTCAGTTGTTCACGGGTTTGGAAGGCGTCTGCAGACCGGACGACTCGATGTTCACAAGAACGGGAGTCACCTGCCGACGCCCGGCAACGGCGCGTCGGTGGCTGCCGCCTGCGCCCGTAGCCAGCGCTTTTGCCCCGTGCCCCGAGCGGGCGGTAGTCGGCGTCCGGCCGGCCACCACCGAGGTGCTGCCCTTTCTCGTGAACATCCGGACTGGGCGCTGCCGCCCGAACTGCTGTCGAAACGCTGCTCTGTGACGTGAACAGAGCCAAGCAGGACAACAAGGTGCCGCCGCCCCGGGTTTCGCCCCGCATCCGGCAGTGAGGCGAAACCCGGTCGGGCCGTCGGGCTCGGCGGTTACGATCCCGGACATGGACAGCGCCCCGCCGACCGCCGCCACCGACCAGCCGGCCGCCACCGGCGAGGAACCGGCCCGGAGCTGCGCCCGGCCGGGCTGTTCGAACCCCGTCCCCGTACCGCGCACTGGGCGGCCGCGGACCTACTGCTCGAGGTCCTGCCGCAGCAAGGTCGACCGCGCCAAGGCCAAGGCCCGCGACGAAGCAGCACAGGCAGCAGCAGGCACCGCTGCACCCCGCCCGGCCGCTGCGCCGCCCGGTGCAGCAGCCGACCCCGCCGCTGCATCACCCGGTGCAGCACCTGCTGCACCGGCGGCGGCCGCCGGGGCCGACGACGTCCTGGCCCGCTGGGGCGAGGACGGCCGACACCTCCTCGGCACCGCCGACGCGCTGCGCCGCCGGCTGACCCGTTTCCTGGAGGAGACCGCCGCCGGCGATCCGGCCGCCGCGTTCGCGGAGCTGGCCAAGGTCCTGCCCGTCTACGGCACCCGCGCCTACATGGCCGCGCAGGACATCCGGGACAAGGCCCGCTGGCCCCACCTGGACGAGCACGAGCGCCTCATGGCCCGCTCGCGGGAGCGGATCGACCGCTGGGACCACGACGAGGACCCGGACGACGCCGCCGTCCCGGACGAGACAAGCTCCCCGCAAGGCGAAACCCCGACCGCCCCCGCCCCCGAGCCGACCGCCGAGCCGGTGCCGGCCCAGCGGTCGGCGGCCGCCACGGCCGAGCAGGCCCGGCGGGAGGCCTGCACCGACCCCGAGCGCCGCTTCGACTTCCCCGACCTCCTCGACGACCTGGAGCTCACCTTCGGCCCCGGCTGGGAACTCGGCTCCTGGCTCGACCCCGACGCGAAGGACGTCCTCCAGCTGCGCCTCGACAGCACGCCGGTCGGATGGACCGCGCCCCTGCCCGACGGGCCGTGGGGACAGGCCGGCTGGATCGCCTGCCTCTACCAACCGGACGGTGCCCGGCTCCTCGTCGACACCCTGTCCCGGCCCAGGACCCTCCCCACCGCGGACCTGGCACTGGACGCCATCCTGCGCGCCCACCAGACCAAGGCGGCCCCCGCCCACTGATCCGGCCTCACCAGGGCGCAGGCCCACCGTGGTGGTGCCGGGCGACAGCCTCCAGCAGGGCCTGCCGCGCGCCCCACAGCCGGCCCCGCTCGGCGGCCAGGGCGTCGGCCGCCCACACCGGCAACGGCCGCCCGAGCGCCGCCTCGTTCAGCGCCTTCGCCAGCGCGGTGTCGGCCTGCTTCCAGTCCTCCAGCTGCCGCACCAGGCTCCGTACGAAGACGTCGACGGCCCCGGCCGGGTCCCGCCCGTCCTGGCGGGCCTCCTGGGCCACCTCGCCGAGGACGTCCTCGTCCAGGTCCTCGAACGCCGTCTCCCACCGCGCGGCCACCAGCCGCTGATGGCCGGCCAGCACGCTCTGCAGCCCGTCGTCGACCGACTCCTGTGACCAGGGAAGCGGGGACCGCGGCGCCCGGCCCACGACGGCGAAGGCCCGGCCGGGGACGCCCGGCCCCAACCCGGTACCGCCGCGCCGTGGGCGGGGAGTGGAAGTGCTGCTCACCCCCACTCCAACGCCGCCGTCCCTGGATCAGTCACCCCGCGCCGCCGACCCGGCGGGGCGAGGCCGGCCGATCCGGCGTGCCGAAGGCCGACCCGGGGTACTGTCCGATCAGAGCCTGAGCCGCCGTCACAGCGCGCGTCCGGGCCTGGCGAGGGCCCGGCGAGGCGAAGGAGCCCGCTGGAGTTCCCCGGGTGTCTCCCCGGGGCTGTCCCCGGGTGATGCCCCGGGGGGAAGCATTCGTCGACCCTACGACATTTCCCCAGCTCAGCCCGAGGATTCGGGCCGCCCAGGGTTGCCGACAACCCTCTCCCTTCCCTTCTTTGAGCTGTTGGTGGTTGGTGGTGCAGTTGGGTAGGTCTGGCTCGGGTTCACCGCCGGGTCCAGTGCTGCCCACCCGCTCCATTGCCGCTGGGGCCCTCCCCCTGTTCCCGGCCGGGCGGCCGGGCGCCTCCCGGTGGTCGGCGCGCGGTGAGCGGCGAGCGGCGGGCGAGCAAGCGCGGGCGGGCGGGGCGGCCCCGGTGTCGGTGGTGTGCGGTACAGCAGAGAAGATCACCACCACGAACGACAGCGCGGGGGCAGGGCATGGACCACGACCAGGACGAGCCAGGCGAGCGGCATGGCGACGAACAGCCAGCCCGGCCCGGCCGGGTGCACTTCCGCCGCTCCGCCCGCAACCCCAACGGCAGCACGGCCCCGCTGCGCGCCGACGTCCTCGCGGCGCTGGGCGTGCTGAAGGTCGCCACCTACAAGCAGCTGCACGCCCTGATCGCCGCCGACGAGTACCGCGACCACCACCGCGTGGAGCACGTGGCCGAAGCGGTCCGGGACCTGACCAAGCACAAGCTGGTCGACGTCCGCGGCACCACCTCGCCGCCGGGCCGCCGACCCGCCCCCAAGACCGCCCCTACCGCCGAGGGGGCGGGCGCCAAGCCGACGCCGGGCGGGCCCGGCGCGGAGAAGATCGTCGGCCTCACCCCGCTCGGCCTGGCCGCCGCCGCCGAAGCCCTCGGCGACGACCGCGACATGGGCGGCCACGCCCGCGGCGCCGGCCTCACCGGCGCACCCCACGCCATGCTCGTCAACGAGCTCATCATCGCCGCCGTCACCGGCACCACCACCCACGACGCCCCGCCCCGCACCGACCAGCGCCAGGCACCCCCGCGCCGCGCCCTGCCCACCGGCCCGCTGCCCGGCGGCATCGAGGCCTGGGCCACCGAGACGCCCCACACCATCACCGGCAAGTTCAACGTCATCCCCGACGCCATCGTCCGCCTGCCCGAGCTCGACATCCCCGTGGCCTTCCTGGAACTCGACCGGGGCACGATGACCGACATCCGCAAGGTCGCCAGCAAGCTCGACAACTACAAGCGGTACTTCGACCGCACCGTCCACGACGGCGGCCAGGAGCGCCTGGAGGTCGAGGTCCGCTACAACGTCCCCGAACCCGCCTACGGCTACCGGCACCGCCGCGCCGTCCGCCCGCCGGTCCTGTTCGTCCTGGACCAGGGCACCAGGGGCAGCCGCCCCCGCTACAGCCCCCAGGCCCTGGAACAGCGCCTCGAAGACCTGCGCGATGCCACCCGGGAGCACTGGCAGGGCCAGGCACACGAGCAAGAGGGCGTCACCTACGCCACCTTCGACGGCAAGATCCCCGTGCTCGGCACCACCGTCGAGCGCCTGCGCGAGCACGGCTGGCAAGGGCCCGTCTGGTGGCGCTTCGGCCGGCCCGGCCGACACTCTCTCACCGACGCCCTCAACGACGAACCCGACTGGGACCTCATCGCCCAGCGCCGCCAGGAACGCGAGGACCAGGAACAGGCCGAGCAGGAGCAGGCCGCCAAGGCCAAGCAGGACGCCCAGGACGCCAAGCAGCGCGCCAGGCTGCTCGCCGCCCGCGCCCACAACGAAGCCCTGCACCCCTGCCACACCTGCCACGGCCCCCTCGGCGGCGCCCACGACGCCGAGCACGAACTCGACGAACCGGCCGAGCCGGACCGCCTGGAATGCCCCTCCTGCGACCGCCAGCGCCGCACCGACAAGCGCCGGCCCCTCATCCTGGACCTGCCCACCGCCCGCGCCCTGCGCCGAGCCGAGAAGCACGGCCCCCCGGACGACGACCCCTGGTGGAACGTTCGCCTCCTCCACGCAAAGCGCTGGTCGAAGTACGACCGAAGCAACGGAGAAACCCCCTACAGCATGACCCAGATTCCCCACGGCCGCTCAACGCCAGAACGGTACTGAAAACACCGCTACAACATGCTGCGCATTCCATAAACGCAAAGAGCACCAATACGCCGAACCGAGCGGATTTCCACAAGCCATCAAGCACACACCAAATACACAGCACGCAACCCCGGAGCCTGCCGCCTCACCAACAAAGCACAACCCAAGGCCACATCCACGCCCTACTGGAACACCACACCGACCAACCCCTCGACCTCCGCCGCCGGGCACCCCAGCGACCCACTCACCACACCATCCGCACCCTCGCCCAGTCTCACAGGACACTGATCCTCCCTCTATGCCTCACACGGCTCATTAGGCACTTAGCTCCCCCTGCTCCCCTATCTCTGTAAAACCTCTTCCAATACCGCATGCGACGGTTAGTCTGCATTCGAAATGCCTTCCCTAAGGCCTTGCGAGACCTGAAGGAAGTTCATGCCGAAACGTCTGGAAGAGGGAACCATGAAGAAGCGTCTCCTCGCCGTGCCGCTCGCTGTGGCAGCCACTTTGGCTCTCTACGCTGCGCCCGCAGCGTCCGCCTCCACCGCGTCGGCCAGCCGCGTCGCTGGCTGCACTCCCCCGCTCACCGCCTACATACCTGAGGGCCACGGAGAGATCCAGTGGTGTGGCCGCCATGTATGGGGTTGGCTCAAGGACGACAGGGCCGACGGTCGCTGCCCGTTCTTCCGGCTGATTACGGTTAGCGGCCACGTTGAGGACACGCTTCGCGTCGGTCCGGCGGGTGCGACAAAGTCCTTTGATTTCCTCGCGGCCGACGACGTTGACGACTACAACTTGAGGTGGGCCAGCTGCTGATAGGTTCAGCCTGAGAACGCTAGTTCGATCTTGCGTAACGGCCCGTCAGCCCTGCTGGCGGGCCGTTGCTGCTCGCTCGGTCGAAGATGGTGGTCGGCCGGCGGTGCTTCGCGGCGTTCGCCAGCCACATGCCGATCATCAGCGGGCTGGTGCTCGCCATCACCCCGAAGGGCAGCTCCGAGTCGACCAGCGAACAGATGGCGTGCATGTCCCCGGAGCGCCCGGCCGCCCGCCAGGCGCCGACCATCTGCACCAGCAGGTCCAGCGTGGGCACGACCACCAGCACCGTCCCGCGCGGGACGAGCTTCTGGCCGGCCGCAGCACCGACGTAGCTCTTGCCGGAGCCGGTGGCCATCTGCACCGTCACCCGCAGCCCGTTCGGAGCCGAGTGCCCCGGACGGGGCGTCAGGCCCCGCACGATGGCCTCCAGGGCCTCCTCCTGGTGCCCGCGCAGCGAGATGCCGGCGGCCGCCTGAGCGGCCTTCAAGCCAGGCTTTACGACGTTCACGAAGACGTGTCTCCCCTCACCCATTCCCGGACCCACACCAGGGACCACGCGGGAAATGCTGACAGTGCCCTACTGATACATTCGACGGACGGCCCGAGAATTGAGGCGACCGAATATAGCGCGCGACAGAAGCGACTATTCGGCAGAATATCAGTCCCTGGCCGCGAATTCCGGCGAACGCCCGAAAGCACGGGTCCGGACCCCACTTTCGGCGGGATCGCCTGACGGTCAAAGACTGATACAGCGGAGACTGACGCGCACCCTCCGAGGGTACGCACTCCGATCCGCCGTGAGGCCGAAACAGTGGCCTAGGCAGTGGACTGGACCAATATCGGGGGGAGTGAAGCCGACCCGCACACACCCCCCCCAAGCCCACCCCTCCCTCCTAGTCAGCCTGTAGTGAGATCAGCCAAAAACCCAGCTCATCTATGTGAACGAGCATCAGTCCACCGGCACCGTGGAGCGAAGCGGAGCGGTGCCAGGCCCGAGCGGAGCCGGGCCGGCCTGACCGAAGGGAAGGCCACGGACACGCGGAGCGGGTCCGCCCATCGCCCGAAGGGCGATGGCGAAACGGAGGGCCGAAGGCCTGGAGGGACCCGC
>NZ_JBHYYB010000140.1:0-17801 GCF_042752535.1 Kitasatospora sp. NPDC059327
GGACCCCACACCGTTCACCTGGACCAAGACCGCCGACGAGATCCTCGACTCACTCGCCCGATTCTGCCGACGGATCTCCGGCGCAGGACACTAGCGCACGTGCCCGGCCTGGGTGGTGGGCTGCACGGGTGCCCGGCGTGAGGGGAACAGCGTCTCGCGCACGCTCTGGAACATACCCCGGAGCCTGCCGGCATCAGTTGCCGCTTTCCTGTCCGTCGGTCCCAGCGCCGTCGCCTTCGTCCGTCGATGGCTCTCCGGCAATCGGTGGCACCGGGCCCAGCCGTTCCGGCGCTCTTCGGTCAACCCCACCCAGACATCCCATCAATCTGAAGGCCCGCCCGGCTTGAGGATCCCTTCGACCAGGCAGTATCTGCAGAACCTGCGTCGATCACCTAGACAATCCCGTTGCCAGGTCGAATACTCATCCCATGTACTGAGGCGTCGGGCGGAACCTTGCTTTCCCATCACCACCCCGCCCGGGGGGCGCCTCCGGCGCCCACCACGCTCCTGAAGCAACCCCATGCCTCCGAGATCATCAACTCCCACGTCCACCTTTGGGACCTGGCTCACCTGACCTACCCCTGACTCACCGGCCCGGCCCTGCACGGCAGATTCGGATCCGCCGACTCGCCGCCGCCGAGCCGGTAGCCACGATCGTGGTCGAGGCCGGACGCCAACCCGACCAGGCCGCGCGGGAGACCGAGTGGGCGCGCGCCGCAGCCGCACCGCACCGCACCGCACCGCACCGGGCCCAGTTCTCCACCTACACCGTCGATACCCGGACCGCCGCCACCTTCCAGGGACACCGCTACGGCCCCGCCACCAAGGCCCAGGGCGCGGGCAGCAAGAGCGGCCCGGTGCTAGAGATCACTGTCCCGCCGTTGTCCATCGAAATTCTGGGTCCTACCCTGACCACCCTCGCCGGCGGCAAGGGTGGTCA
This sequence comes from Kitasatospora sp. NPDC059327, assembly GCF_042752535.1. Lineage (NCBI taxonomy): Bacteria > Bacillati > Actinomycetota > Actinomycetes > Kitasatosporales > Streptomycetaceae > Kitasatospora > Kitasatospora sp. NPDC059327. The sequence continues at coordinate 941 of NZ_JBHYYB010000140.1, forward strand.
GGGTGGGACCCCACCGCCCGGCCCAGTCGGCCGGCACCCGCAGCACGAAGCTCTCGCCACTCACTGCCCCGGCGGGCAATTCGCACGCTGCACCCAGCCACGCGCCACATCCGGCCGGAGACCGGATGTTCCCAAGTACGGCTGAAGGTACCCAAGCCACCTCTTAGACAGCCACCCCGCCCCTTCGCAAGGAGCCGCAGCATGATGCCCCACTCCCCCCAGGCAAGACCCAGACGACGGTCGTCCAGGCGTCTGCTCGCCACCACCACCTCGGCCACACTCATGGCGCTCGCCCTCGCACCGGTCCTGTCCACCCCCGCAGCGGCCCTGACGCCCTCGGACCCGGGAGCGGTGAACCTCTACATCGCCACTAACGGGAACGACGCCAACGCCGGCACCTCCGAGACACAGGCCTTCCTGACACCTGCCCGCGCCCAGACCGCCGCCAGGGCCGCCAGCGCGGCCGGCAAGGCCGTTCACGTCTGGGCGCGCGGTGGCACCTATCACCTGGGCGCGACCCTGAACTTCACAGCCGCCGACTCCGGCACGGCCTCCGCACCGGTCACCTACTCCGCCTACCCCGGCGAGCAGGCCGTCCTCAGCGGTGGCCGCCGGGTCCAGGCGGCCTGGTCGACGTACTCGGGGAATACCAAGGTCGCCGACGTGGGCAAGGGCCTGGACGTGGATGGGTTGTTCCTGAACGGGCAACAGCAGGTCCTGGCCCGCTATCCGAACTTCGCCGCCGGATCCGCGATCCTCAACGGCACCACCAACATGTCCACCCTCAACAGCAGGTCGCAGACCTGGCAGAACCCCACCACGGGCCTGGTCCGTGCTCTGCACAACTCGCACTGGGGCGGCAACGACTACAAGGTCACCGGCCGCACGTCCTCGGCGCTCCAGCTGCGGTGGGTGGGTGACAACAACCGCGGCAGCGGCAAGGACGACAGCAACGTCGTGGCGGAGAACATCTTCGAGGAGCTCGACGCCCCCGGCGAGTGGTTCCACGACAAGGCAGCCGGAAAGCTGTACTTCCAGCCACCCACCGGCACCGACCTGAGCACCGCCGTCGTCGAGACCGCAGAGCTCAACGAGCTGGTCCGCATCGAAGGCGCGTCCAGTACCGCGCCGGTTCACGACATCACCTTCGACGGCTTCACCTACACCCAGACCCACCGCACCCTCTTCAACACCCCCTACGAGGGTCTGCAACTCGGAGACTGGGCGATCGCCCGGGCCGGCGCGATCCACACCAAGAACACCGAGCGCATTACCGTATCCAACTCCACCTTCCAGCAGGTCGGCGGGAACGGCGTCTTCCTTGACGGCTACAACAAGGGCGATGTCGTCACCCGCAACCGGTTCACCGGATCGGGCGCCAGCGACGTCCAGGTCGTCGGGTCCAGGGACGCCGTACGCAATCCCTCCACCTGGGCCTTGATGGTCAACCCACCCACCGACCTCACCCCCGGCCCCAAGAGCGAGGACTACCCGCGCGACATCACGGTCAGCTACAACAGCATGGCCGACATGGGCCGCTTCGAGAAGCAGAGCGCCGGCGTCAACATCTCCATGAGCAGCCGGGTCACGGTCTCCCACAACACCGTCCACGGCAGCCCGCGCTCCTGCGTGAATATCAACGACGGCACGTGGGGCGGCCACCTCATCGAGTACAACGACCTCTTCGACTGCGTGAAGGAGACCTCGGACCACGGCCCGATCAACGCCTGGGGCCGCGACCGCTTCTGGCCCATCGCCGGGCCCAACCTCAACCCGAGCGCCAGCTCCGATGCGAACCAGAAGCAGATATCCCAGCTCGACGCAATCGAACCGATCACCGTCAGCAACAACAGGATCTGGCACAACCGCGAGTGGGCCATCGACCTCGACGACGGCTGCACCAACTACGTTCTCAAGAACAACCTGCTGCTGAACGCCGGCATCAAGCTGCGCGACGGTTTCAACCGCACCGTCACCAACAACATCCTGGTCGACGGAAGCATCTACGAGCAGATCACCCACCGCGACGTCGGTGACACGATCAACCACAACATCACACTGTCGGGCAAGCCCTACACCAACTATCAGAGTGACCCGGCCACCGCGAGGTACGCCGTCGACAACAACCTGTTCTGGAACAACGGCAAGCCGATCACCACCCCCGGCGGCACCTGGGCGGCGAACGGGATGGACGCCCACTCCATCACCGCCAACCCAGCCTTCACCCAAGGCTCGCCCTGGACCCAGCCCGCCATGAGGGACTACACCGTCGCCACAGGCTCCCCGGCCCTGGCACTCGGATTCACCAACTTCCCGATGGACCGGTTCGGTACCGGCAACGCCGGCGAGCCCACCCCACCAGCCGTCACCTGGCCCACCGGGTCGACCGTACCCACGATCAAGGACCAGACCGAGTTGTTCCTGGGCGCCACCGCCAAGGAGATCGCCGGCAACGCGGACCAGTCCGCCACCGGCCTCCCGGACCAGAACGGCTTCCTCCTCACCTACGTGCCCACCGACTCGCCCGCCTACGCCCAGGGCCTGCGCAGCAACGACGTGATCCGCAAGGCCGCCGGCACCACGATCACCGACCGCAACAGCTTCTGGACCGTCTACAACAGCACGGACCCCGGCAACACGGTCACCCTCGACCTGTGGCGCAACCAGCAAAGCGGAACCGTCCTGACGCTCACCAAGCCGGTCACGGCCCAGACGTACAACAACACCGCCGGCGTCACCTACACCGGCGACGGCTGGCAGTGGAAATACGCGGCCATCGGTGGGAAGTACTCGCTGATGGACGACCTCAGCTCCACCACCAAGATCGGCGACTCGTTCACCTACACGTTCAACGGCACCGGGGTCGACCTGATCAGCGAGACCTACTCCGACGAGGGTCAGATCGACATCTCGATCGACGGAGTCTTCCAGAAGACCGTCGACGCCTTCGGCAGCAGCCGTGCGTACCAGCAGACCATCTACTCCATCAGCGGCCTGACGCCGGGCCAGCACACCATTAAGGGGGTGATGAAGACCGGCAAGTACATGATCGTCGACGGGTTCAGAATCCACTCGACTCCCCAGACACTCAACGACAACGCCCCGGGCATCACCTACACCGGCACCTGGTCCGTCAGCTCCAACCGAACCTTCGGCGACTACGGCAACGACGTCCACTCCACCACCACCAACGGGGATTCCTTCCAGTACTCCTTCACCGGCACGGGCGTCGACTACGTGACTGAGAAGAACTGGGACCAGGGACTGGTCGACATCTACCTCGACGATGTCCTGCAGGCCACCGCCGACACCACCAACTCCACCCGCCTCACTCAGCAGACCGTCTACAGCGCCCGCAACCTGACCGCCGGCAACCACACCCTGCGTGTCGTCAAGAAGAGCGGCATCTACATGCTCCTTGACCGCATCAACTACATCCCCTGACCCCCAGGCACTTTCGCCTGACCCGTCCGTCCGGTCGCGCCGCGAGATCCTGCGGCGCGACCGGACGAACGGGTCGCTGTGGATCCAGATGTCGCCGCCGTTTTGGCTCGCGAATCGAGCCCGGCCTCACCACAACGAACCGCACACCCCACGCATCGTGCTCCACACCAGCCAAGGCGCGCTGGAGATGGACAGTGGGCCGAACGGCGGCGTTCACACGCCGGTGATTGCCCAGGGTTTGCGTCTCGGGTCCGGCGGGCACCGGCGGCGCAGCGGGCGACATCCGCCTCGGCCCGTCGCGTGCCGGGGTGGACCTCCAGCCCGCTTCGCACCGGCGCGGCGCGGGGGCATAGGCGTGCTGTAGTGCTTGTCGAAGCTGAGCAGCGCGGGCCTGGTCAGCCGCCAGGCGAGGGCGGCGTTGACGCGGTCGGCCAGGCCGGGTCGCGTTCCCAGGTGTCGGCGCATCAGTTCCTCCGCCTCCGTGAGCGGCGGGCGGTCGATGCCTGTGGTTTGGATCCGGCCCTGTCCGGCGAGGGCGCCGAGGCGGGTGACCGCTTCCACGGCAGCTCGTTCCCCGGCGCGGGTGTGGAGCAGGTGGGTCCGGCTCTGCCTGGACCAGTGGCGAGATGATCAGGATCTTCGGCACGTTCAGTGCTTGGACGCCGGCCGTGTGCAGGTCGTCGCGTGCGTTGAACGCCAGTGGCACTCCCGTGTCTGCCACCGCGAACACCGGCGCGGCCGTCCGGGTCACCGGCCGAACCCGTCGACCAGGTGCTGGTCCGCTTGCGTGGCGAGGCCCGACGGGCCGTCGAAGAGCGCCCAGTCCGCGAACTGCGACTCGCCGATCGTGGTGGTCGGCAGCTTCAGCGCGCCGGCCGCGTATTCCAGGGCCAGTGCCTCGGCGGTGCGGCCCAGCACTGCGGCCAGCTCGCGCGGCGCGGCAGCTTCCGTGCCGCCGACCGTCACCCTCGCGGTGATCGGCCGCTCCGGCGGTGCGGCCGGCGGCTGTGCCGGTGCGTCCATCACCGGTTCCCCTCAGGTGTCCTTCCGCTCTGTCACAACCGCCAGCCTCCCACCACCGCGTCGGCGCCCGGAGCGGATTCACCGGATGGCGGACGACCAGGGCCGGCCCGCGGTGTGCCGGCCGCGGTACTCCCTCCACCAGAGCGCCTCCGCGACATCCAGGTCGCGCTCGGCCCAGTCCTCGGGACGGTCGCCGGGCCGCAGCCCGTCCTGCCACCGGCGCCCGGGGGCTGGCGCGGCCGGGAAGGTGGCGTCACCGATCAGGGCGCGCGTGCGGGCGGTCGCGGCCAGGGCCGGAGCGAGCGTGGCGGCGGCCTCGGGACCGAGCCGGGCCAGGGGCCGGAGCAGCACGTCGACGGCGCCGAGGGTGTCGGTGGCGGCCGACGGACCGGCCGTCGGCCGCCACCAGATCGGTCATCGCGCACATGGTGTCGGTCAGTGTGTCGAGCCGCTCGGGGAAGTCGCCCATCCCGGGTCGACGAGCGCCCGGTGTCATGGGTGCGTCCGGTCCGCCGGCACGGTGACCGGCAGGCCGGTCCGGTCACAGGTTGTGGAGGTGGGCGAGCTGGACGGTGTGGGCGGCCTGTTCGAGGGTGTCGTGCAGGAGGGCATCGTGGGTAGTCGGGTCGCCGATGAAGTAGCCGCCGGCCACCGCTAGCTGGAACGGGTTCGTCGCATATGGCACCGAGACCTGTCCTTGCGGCGGTCGACGAAGTGCTCGCAGCCGCGGTGGTAGAGGCCGGCGGGGAGGTGGCAGGAGTACGGGACGCCGCTGACCAGGTCGGGAATGCCGTTGGTGAGACCGCGCCCGGACCGTTGTCCCCGGGTCCGTGCCCGGGCGCGGACCTCGCCGGCGGCCCGGATCAGTCGGGTTGGGGGGCGGGTCCCGCGGGGAGGCGGCCGGAGGCGGTCTCGTCGGGGGCGTGGGCCGCGGTGGCGGTGGGTGTCTCGGTCGGTGCGTCGTCGTGGAGCGCCCTCGTCTCGGCCTTGAGGATACGAAGCGACTTGCCGAGCCCGCGGGCCGCTTCGGGCAGCTTCTTCGATCCGAAGAGCAGCATGATGACGGCGACCACGACGAGAAGGTGCCAGGGTTCCAGGGCGTTGCGGAACATGGGAATCTCTTTCTTGCTTGTCGGCAGGGCCGCGGGGCGGTCCCGTGGTCACCACCGGTGGAGCCGAGCGGGTCGGCCGCCTCCCGAACCGGGCCGGTTCCGGCGGAAGCACGCGGAGCACACGCTCCTCGGCAGATGCCTGCGATTCCGTGAGGGTGGAATCGGGCCGCCAGGTCGACGGCCTGGCGGTTGGGGTCAGCTGGGAGCGGCTCCGCCGAGATCGGGCCGGCGCCGACGGGTCCGTGCGTTGCCCGGAGACCTTCGCGAGGCCGGGCGGGGACGCCACGGGCCTCGCCGTGGTGGAACCTCAGGTGACCCGCCACGTCATGCCGAAAGGATCGGGCAGCCGGCGCCAGGCGCTGGGTCCAACAGGAGTTCCAGGACGACTATCAGCCATCCGTCGGACGCGGTCAAGCCCCTTCGGAGCGAGCCGGCGGGGCTCGCGGGCGGCGGTTCGCACCCGGCCCGTCAGCGGGAGGGGTGGCCCGTGTCGCCATGGGCCCGGGGACCCGAGAGCGCGCGGTCGGACGCCGGAAGGCGAACCGTTTGTGCGGTCGCAGTGAGGAACCAGGGCCACCCGGTCGCCCTGAGGACGGGTCAAGCGCTCACGCCCTCCCGCCTGGCGGGCACGCCGTCCCGTCGGCGGTCAGACCTCCCAGACCTCCCGACCGACCAGCGGGGACACGGTCCGACCTGAGCTCGCCATGGTTCGGGGGTGGAGGGGCTCGCCTGTCGACGGCCGCGGACCGGAGTCTTCCCACGGCCCGATGGACCTTCCTTGACATCCCATGTCTCTGGCGTCGGGAGTCTCACCTGGCGGATGAATTGGGAAGTAGCCAGGAAACTTTGCGGATTCTATAGACAAGGCGGGCGCGATCGCTGTTAATACATCCAATGTCTGGTGCGGCGGTTGGGCCACCGACAAGTTGGGCCGTCCACGGGAGTGCCTCCTGTACTGGTGTGCGGTTCATGGCGAGATCGTTGACGCCGGAGGTGTGCCTTGCTGGAGTGTGAGCGTTGTGCCCCGTGGTCGGCGTTCGGACGGGACCCACGTCGTCGGAGTCCACTTCTCGTCGGAGGGTCCTGGCCGGCGTGGCGACCGCGCCGCCCCTCTCGATGGCGTCATCGGACAGTGTGGAGGGTACTCGCCGCCACCGGCCACGGTGCCTTCGTGAGCGTGGTGACCGGTTCGGGCCGGTCCGTGGCCGCGGGCCGCGGGAGGTGCGGTTCGGCGGTCGCGATCGTCGGTGTCGCCTTCGCGGGTGCGAGGACGTGTCCGATGCGTCGCGGATGGCCGGCGCATCCGTGCGGTCGTGGATCGCGACGGCGCCGGCCGACAGGGCGGACACCCAGGGATCGGACGGCCGCCGAGGCGCCCGGCCCGCTCCACTGTCGGCGTCGCCCGGACCGCGCGACGCCAGACCAAGTCACACCATGCCGCGGCGTGCCACGTCGCGGTCAACCAAGGGCGCCGGCTCCCAGGCCACTTCTGGGCGCCGGGTGTCCTCCTCCTTGAACCGATCATCATCGGCGTTTCGAAGGGAACGACATGTCTTCCTCTCCCTATGAGATCAGCAGGCGCCGCCTGCTAGGAGCGGCCGGCGCGGCCACGGCGTTCGGCCTGTTCCGGTTCGCCCCGCAGGCTTCCGCCACCGAGGGGCCCCAGAGCTACACCGCGACCTGGTCGTCCGTATACCATCACCCGGCGGCCCCCGAGTGGTTCCAGGACGGCAAGTTCGGGATCTACTCCCACTGGGGCGTCTTCAGCGTTCCCGCATACCACAACGAGTGGTACCCGAGGAGAATGTACGACTCCCGGGAGAAGGACTACGCGCACCATGTCGCCACGTACGGCGACCAGTCGGCGTGGCCCTACCACAACTTCATCGACGGTGCCCGCGACAAGGCCGGCAACTTCAAGCAGTTCGCCCCCAGCCTGGCCTCTCAAGGCGGCGCGTGGGACCCGGACGCCTGGGCGCGGCTGTTCAAGGACGCGGGCGCGAAGTTCGCCGGTCCGGTGGCCGAGCACCACGACGGCTACTCCATGTGGAACAGCCGGTGCAACCCGTGGAACTCGGTCCAGCGCGGCCCCAAGCTCGACCTCGTGGGACTGCAGGCCCAGGCAATCCGGGGCCAGGGGCTGAAGGTACTGCTGTCGATGCACCACGCCTACCACAGCAGACCCAACAATCCGTTCTACGAGTTCGCGCCCCGGCAGTCGGATCCGACGCTGCGGATCCTCTACGGACAGCTGAGCGAGGCCGAGATGGCCAAGCTCTGGTACGACAAGCTGGCCGAGGTCATCGACGGCTACCAGCCTGACATGATCTGGCAGGACTTCTACGTCAGCCACCTTCTGCTGCCTGAGCGTCTGAGCTTCCTCGCGCGCTACTACAACATGGCCGTCGCGCAGAACAAGGACGTGGCCACGGTCCACAAGGACGGACTCGGCCTCCAGAATTCGGTCTTCGACTACGAGCGCGGCGGTCCGCCAGGGCTGCGCAGCCCCTTCTGGCTGACCGACGACAGCGTCTCCTCCAGCAGCTGGTGCTACACGGAGGGCATCGGTTACTACTCCGCGCGGTCCATCCTGCACGGACTGATCGACAGGGTAAGCAAGGGCGGCGCGACGCTCCTGAACATCGCCCCGAAGGCCGACGGCTCCATCCCCACCGAACAGCAGACCATCCTGCGCGACATCGGGAACTGGCTCCGCCGCTTCGGCGAGGCCTTCTACGCCACCCGCGCCTGGACCTGCCACGGCGAGGGCCACACCCCGATGGGCGGCGGCACCCACATCCCCCCGGAGGCCGGCACAGGGCGGGACATCCGGTTCACCCGCAGCAAGGACAACCGGGTGCTGTACGCCACCGCGCTGGGCTGGCAGGGCTCCACCATGACCATCAAGACGCTGAACTCCAACCGGATCAACCTCGGCAACCTCACCCGCGCGCAACTGCTGGACATCAACGCGGGAACCTACATCGATCTGCCCGCACCGACCCAGGACGGTGCCGGTCTGCACCTGACCATGCCCTCCTCCCAGCCGCCGTTCGACGCCCTGGCGTACCCCGTCAAGCTCACCTTCTCCGGCCAGATCCCCACCCTGGACGCCCCGGCCGCCCCTACCACCTGGGTGAAGATCACCAACGCGGCCACCGGAAAGGTGCTCGACAGCGGGGGCCAGGTCGCTGCGAAGACCAACATCAAGCAATGGCACTCCAATGAGAGCCCCAATCTGCAGTGGCAGCTGATACCCGTGGGCGACGGCTACTACGGCATCATGAACCGCACCAACGGCATGGTCATTGAGATCGTGGGCGAGCAAAACAAGGACGCTCCCCTCCACCAGGTCCCGTGGGACAGAAACCCCAGGCAGCAGTGGCTGTTCAACAACATAGGTGAGAACCGCTACCAGATCATCAACCGCTTTCTCGGCAAAGTCATTGACGGCGAAGGCAGCACCACGAGCGGCTCCGCCGTGATGACGCGGAAGCCGGACAACCTCATCAACACCAATAGGGAATGGACCATCACCGCCATCTGATCGCCGGTGCGAAGCGCCGGCACCGCCCCGCGTCGCACGGGGCGGTGCCGGCGACCCGGCGTCAATGACGCTCGTCGTCGACTTCCCACGGCCACCTTGTTCCTGTCGGAGAGCGCCGTGCGCGGGTCGGGTCGCAGCCGACGCCGGTGCGGGGAGATGACCCGGGCTCCCGGTCGACGCCTCGATCGACACCCCCGGCATCCGCGCGGCCGTGACCGACGGTCAGATGGCACCCGGCCCCAGGCGGGCCGGCAGGCGACGCGCTGTTCCTCACCCCGCACACCCGGGCGTCAGCACGTGGACAAACGTAGCCACGACCAGATGTGCGGGGTCGTCCTCCCATCATCCCGCGGGCGTGTCCGTCCACCCGCGGCGACGAGCCACTCTCACCCACCACGTCCCATGCCGGGCACAACGGCCCGACCACCCTGTGGGACTCGCGGTAAGGAGCATCCACCCATGTTCGAAAGAATCGCCGTTCAGCCTCCGGCCGGGAGCCGGACCCCTCAGCACGGAGAGGCCTTCCGGGCGTCGTCCGGACGTCTCGCCCTCACGTCCCTCCACCGCCTGGGAACCTCGCTCGTGGCCGCGCTCGCGCTGCTGGCGGGTTCCGCCGCCCTGGCCCCCACTCTGTCGGCGGCGGCGCCCCCCGCCCAGCCCTCGCCGGATCCCGCGCAGGCCCCGTACGACCTCACCAAGGACGCGCCGGTGCTGATCGTGCTCGGCCAGAGCAACGCGGTAGGGTCTGGGGTACCGATCCAGGACGCCGCCGATGTGGCGCAGTGCAAGGCCTTCGGCCGCGTCAAAGGGCTGAACCGGACGAACAATCGGGTGACCGGTGCGGAGAGCGCCACCTGGTCGCCGTACACCTGTGCCGGCAGCAACCTCGGCCAGGAGTACAACGGGGGCCGCAGCTACAACGTCGCGACGGCGACCGCGTTGCGCTGGGAGCGCGCCGTCACGGCGGGCGCGGCCCTGCCCGACCTCCACGTGATCCACGTGGCCTGGGGCAGCCAGGGAATCCAGGAGGCCGACGGGATCAACAACCGGTGGTGGCCGGACCGCGACCCGACCGACGTCGAGAGCCTGTTCCCGCTGACGGTGAACACGATCGCCAACGGCCTGCGGGCGCTGCGGGAGGCCGGCAAGCAGCCGCGCGTCATCGGCATCCACTGGAACCAGTGGGAGGCCGAGGTGACGGCCCGGTCGACGATCAGCGCCGACCACATGCAGCAGGCGTTCCTGAAGGTCCTGGAGCCGCTGAGAACGATCGCCGGCGCGACCACGGCCCCGGTCTTCCTCTACCGTCCGCGCTCCAATCACTACAACGCGACGTTGAAGGCGCACGTCACCGACGCGCTGACCGGGCTCGCCGCCCGGCCCGCGCCCAACCCCTACCGGCTGCTCGACCCGGCGGAGGCTGTCTCCGCGACCGGCACGCCTCTCTACGATCCCGCGATCCCGAGGAACCTCGGGATATACAACGACGGTATCCACTACACCCGGGCCGTGCAGGAGTGGTTCGCCGACCAGCAGTGGACGACCGTGTTCACCGACAAGCGGTTCGGCGCGCCGGTGCAGGCCACCGTCAACGCGGCGCTGCACAGGCCCGCCACCCAGTCCTCCACCAACTGGGCGGGCCGGGAGGAGGCCGGGAACGCGGTGGACGGCAACACCAGCGGCGTCTACTGGGACGCGACCCCCAGCTATACCAAGTACGAGGCCCAGCCGTGGTGGCAGGTCGATCTCGGCGTGAAGCAGCCGGTCCGGTCGGTGGAACTGTTCAACCGCACGGACCGCCTCTTCGAGCGTCTCACCGACCTCGATGTCATCGTGTCGGACACCGACCTGACCGGCCGCGGCTGGGCGGACGTCCAGGCCGACCCTGCGGTCAAGAAGATCCGGATCAGGGGCACCGCACCGAGAAAGCTGACCGTCCCCGTGGGCGCCGACGGACGCTACGTCCGCATCCAGCTCGCCGGAACCAACCACCTCACCCTGCCCGAGGTCCAGATCAACGTCCCCGTCGGCTGACCCCCGAACGGAACACCGCCGCGGGGACGTCCGGCAACGCCGCACCCCCCGCGGCACCACCCCCTGACGCGATCAGGACCGGGACACCGTGGCAGGATTGCCACCGGCTGCCAGTGGGCGTTTTGGTAACTCTGGTGCTATATGCGGCTCTTGCGACTGCCCCAGTTCGCCGCGTTTGCCAGGTAGATCTGCGTTGTCCCCGGGCGGCCCGTGAGGACCGCTGTGCCGATCATGCCGTCGGGGCGACGGACGCTGCCGGCCAGCCGCACCTGCACGTACTCACGCAACCTGTCGTCGCCTGCGAGCTTCGCGGTCTTCGGGCGCTTCGCAGCCTGCTGCGCTTTCCACTGCGCCACCAGAGCCCGGTAGACCGGCTTTCCGCCCCGGGCCGCCGCGTAGCGGCGCAGCTCGCGCGAGATCGTGCCAGCGTCGCGGCCGATCCTACGAACAATCTCCCGCACGCCGAACTCCTGGGCGCGCAGTAGCGCGATCTCCTCACGCTCAGCGAATGACAGATAGCGGCCGGTGGGGGCTCAAACCGGCCATGAAACGCCACAGCCACCGCGGCCTCTGCCATCGTCACTCCCGACGCGATCCGCCGCCAGAAGTGGCGCTGCACTGCACAAGACGGCTCCGGCCAACCCGGTGAACGCATCGGCGGTCGCATCGCCCGATCCGCCGCCCACTGCTGTCGCGCTCCCACAGGCGCCTGCGACACCCTCCGCTTCTGGCTCGTCCCATCGCCCACCTCCATGATCAAGGTGTTGCGACGACCAGTTGAATCCGCCCTGGGAACCCCTGTCCGAGTAGAAGACTATGCCGTCAACCTGGTCACCGCGGGTCGCCACGACGGCCGCCAGGGCGTCGGCGACCGGCCGGATGCGCATGTGGAACGAACCCGACCAGCCCCGAAAGGCCAACCACGACACGGTGATCCAACCAGCAGGCCCACGACGTCAGCTCTTCGACAGCACCTCGAACAGACCACGGCCCGCGCGCTGCGCCCGGCCCGCCTTGACGAGCCGCTCCAGAGTCGCGCGGACGTTGTCGTCGGTGCTGTCAGCGCCGAGAGCCGCGGAGACCTCGCCCGCGCGCAGCGGCTTGCCGGCCGCTGTCAGGGCGCTGAGCACACCGTCGGCGATCCCCCGCGGTCGCTTCGCCGCCGCCGGGGCTGCCGGAGCCGGCGAAGCCGTCTTCTTCGCGGCGGTCTTCCTCGTGCTCCGCGCCTTCGGCTTGCTCTCGGCCAGCGGGGCGGCCTCGGCCGTCACCTCGGTGGTCTTGCGCGGTTTGCGCGCGGCCCGCTTGGCAGGCGCCACCTCGGTGGTGGCCGCCGACGGGGCGGGGACCCGGCGCCGGGTCGTCTTCCTCGGTGCCGGCTCGTCGACCGCGGGGAGCAGCCCCGAAGCGACCTCGGCCGGTTCCCGCTCCTCCGCCACCGGCAGGGCTTCCTCGGCCGACAGCAAGGCCGGAACGGCAGGCCCGGCTGTCGTGCCGACGGCGGGCTTCAGGCTAGCGGCGACGGCACACAGACTGTCAAGGGCGACACGCAGCGACGTGATATACCCGGCCACTCGCTCCAACTCGGCCTCAAGCGACGCCCTTTGCCCCTCAAGCTGGGCGAGCTGGACTTCGACGGCCGTGATGGCGGTCGCGACGCCGGAATTCGTTTCGACGGAAGTTGCCATGGGGTGGCCTCACTCAACTGTGGGAACGACGACTGCCGTACGGATGATCGCTTTCACGACTTTACGACGCAACTACCCGCTCCACACCCGGGGAATCCCTCAGGAGGGCGGGACAGCGCTGACGTTCACGGGTCGTCGCCGCGCTACGAAGCGCCGATTCACGCCCATCGGCACCATCGTCGACGCCGACCACGACGTCACCACACCCGCATACAGCCAGTCAGGCGTTCACCCACTTCACCTGCCGAAGGTGGCCGGAAGCGTCCCTGCGGACCCCGGCCTGACGCGCAGTGGGCGCGGATTAAGCCGTTGCAGCCGGATCGGACGCCGAAGCTCGCGGTGGCCGGTGGCGTGACCACCGTGAGGTGATCGACGCAATCGCCTTCAAGTTCCAGACCGGGCTCGCTCCGGCACTCACTCTTGCCAGTTCAGCCCTGCGGCACCTCGGAGCGGTGGTCTGGGCTCTTGATCGCGGGCGATTCTGTCCTGCAGCAGTACGTGCCTGAACTGGTAGCTGGCACCTTCTGCCCGGAGAATACGGTGGTCGTAGGCATCCTTCAGGAAATCCATGCCCAGAAGCGGGAAGTCGCCACGCAGCCGCAACTGCAGAAAGAGCAGGCTGGTCCGCCAGCGGTCGGAGATTGCCGCTACGCACGCGCACGAGAACGGCAGGCCGAAGCAGATCACGATGAAAGGGAAGGTGCCCCAGTCGGGGCTGCCCGCTGCCACGCCTTCGGTGACCCAGATCACCTGGTTCACGCCCAGCGAAAAGCTAATGGAGAAGCCGAACACGGTGCCCGTAACAAGGGTCAGCTTGCGGTCGTGGCGCCACGAGGTGTGCGGATCGGTCACCGGGTCCAGGAGGGACACGGGGCGGGCAGCCACCACCACTGCGCCAACGATGACCATACTCAGGGCCACCACGATCCCGTCGGCCAGTGGCGGGCCGGCCGGCTCGCCGTACTGCCAGTAGGAAAGGGCCAGGCAGAGGCCTGTCAGAACGGCAGGCGCAACAGCCGGCCAGGGGTGCAGGCCCCGCCACCGGGACCATCTCGTCCATCCCGGTGCCGCAGGAACGCGTGTGGCGCACCGCACGGTGCTGGAGCGGGCCGCCGACGCGATCGAGCAGGCCGCGGGGCGGGAGGTCGTCCCGGGCGGCGAGGGACAGCTGGACGAGGAGCTGGCGTACGACCTCAGCGCCGGCGTCGTCACCGGCAGCGTGGTCGCCGACGGGCTGCCGAAGCTGACGGCGGGCGAGCGGATCGCGCTGGCCGCGGCGATGCCCCGCACGGTGCTGAACGACCCGGCGCGCGAACTGCCCGTCCTCGCCGCGACGATGGACGCCGCCGCCGAGGCCGGCCGGTCCGCCCGCTCCGGCAACGGGTGAGACGGCCCCGCTCCGACTACGGGTGCGCTCCTTCGCTGTCCGGGCGCGGCGGGTGGAGCCAGCGGGCGGGAACGGTCATCGGGGTGGAGGTCATGAGCTCGACCGCGGCGTCGGTCAGGTCAGTCAGGGCGCCCGTCACCACGTAGCCGACGCCGGGCGGCAGGCCGAGCTCCACGGCCTGGTCGTCGGTGAACTTCACCCGGACCCGGGAGTGCGGGGCGGCCAGGAGGCCGGTGGTCATGTGCTCGCCGTCCGGCTCTGGGACGTCGGTGACGGTCAGCTCGAACTCGGAGCCGGCGCGGATCCAGCACCGCCAGTGCAGCAGGACGCTGTCCAGGTCGGTGCTGTCCGGCGGGAACCGGTCGTACGGGAGCCGGGCCGGAACGCGCACCATGCACGTCTCCCCGGACCGGGCGGGGGTCCGTTCCGCTCGACAACCCCGCCCACCTGACCGGAGCGGGCCCAAGGGCCGGTGAGACGGAACCGGGCCCCGTCTCACCGACCTGCCCTGCCGTGACTGCCGCCTGTTCTCCGACACCGCCCCGCGTCGCACGGGGCGGTACCGGTACGTCGATTCATGGTCAGACGACGGTGATGATCCACTCTCTGTTGGCGCTGGCGCTATTGACGGCCGGTGACCGCAGCACCGGGTTGGCGCCGAGCGTGGAGCTACCGTCGCCGTCAAGGGCTCTGCGGTTACGGCGGTTGATGATCTGGTAGCGGTTGCCACCGATGCTGTTGAACATCCACTGCTGATCGTGGATGTTGCTCCACGGGACCTGGTTGGGGATGGACGGATCCGGGACGGCGACGGGCGGGTTCTGGGGTTTGGCGTGCCTGCCGTCGATGACCATGCCGGTGGCGCGGTTCACGATGCGGTAGTAGCCGTCGCCCACGGGTATCAGCTGCCACTGCAGATTGGGGCTCACGTTGTAGTTCCACTGCTGGAGCCTGGTCCACTCGGCGACCTGGCCCCCGCCGTCGAGCACCCGTCCGGTGGCCGCGTTGGCGATCTTCACCCAGGTGGTAGGGGCGGCCGGGGCGTCCAGGGTGGGGATCTGGCCGGAGAAGGTGAGCTTGACGGAGTACGCCAGAGCGTCGAACGGCGGCTGGGAGGAGGGCATGGTCAGGTGCAGACCGGCACCGTCCTGGGTCGGTGCAGGCAGGTCGATGTAGGTGCCCGTGGTGTGGTTCAGCAGTTGCGCACCGGTCAGGTTGCCGAGGTTGATCCGGTTGGAGCCCAGCGTGGCGATGGTCATGGTGGAGCCCTGCCAGCCCAGCGCGGTGGCGTACAGCACCCGGTTGTCCTTGCTGCGGGTGAACCGGATGTCCCGCGCTGTGCCGGCCAGCGGGGTGCTGACCATCTGGGTGGGGCCCTCGCCGTAGCAGGTCCAGGCACGGGTGGCGTAGAGGGCCTCGCCGAAGCGGCCGAGCCAGTCCCCGATGCCGAGCAGGATGGTCTGCTGTTCGGTGGGGATGGAGCCGTCGGCCTTCGGGGCGATGTTCAGAAGCAAGGCACCCCCCTTGCTGACCCTGTCGACCAGTGAGTGCAGCATGGCCCGCGTGGGGTAGTAGCCGATGCCCTCCGTGTAGCACCAGCTGGAGGAGGAGACGCTGTCGTCGGTCAGCCAGAAGGGGCTGAGCAGCCCTGGCGGACCGCCGCGCTCGAAGTCGTAGACCGAACTTCCGCCGCTGAGGTCCTTTCCCTTGTAGGTCGTGACGACGTCTTTGTTCCCCGCGACGGCCTTGTTGAAGTAGCGCGCGAGGAAGCGCAGACGCTCGGCCTGCGGAATGTCGCCCACGTAGAAGTCCTGCCAGATCATGTCCGGCTGGTAGCCGTCGATGACCTCGGCCAGCTTGTCGTACCAGAGCTTGGCCATCTCGGGACCGCTCAGCTGCCCGTAGAGGATCTGGAGTGTCGGATCCGACTGCTGGGGCACGAACTTGAAGTACGGTCCGTTGCGCTTGCTGCTGTGGAAGGCGTGGTGCATCGACGTCACGACCTTCAGCCCCTGGGCGCGGATGGCCTGCGCCTGCAGTCCCACGATGTCGAGGCGGGGGCCGCGCACCACCGAGTTCCACGGGTTGCACTGGCTGGACCACATGGAGTAGCCGTCGTGGTGCTCGGCCACCGGACCGGCGAACTTCGCACCCGCCGCCCGGTACAGCCGGGCCCAGGCGTCCGGGTCCCACGTGCCGCCCTGCGAGGCCAGTCTGGGAGCGAACTGCACGAAGTTGCCGGCCTTGTCGCGGGCACCGTCGATGAAGTTGTGGTACGGCCACGACGACGGGTCACCGTACTTGGCGACGTGATGCGGGGGGACACGCAGGAAGGATTCGTGGGCCATGTACATGTGCCTCGGGTACCACTCGTCACTGAACGCGGGGACGCTGAAGGCGCCCCAGTGGGCGTAGATCCCGAACTTGCCGTCCTGGAACCACTCGGGAGCCGGCGGGTGCTGGTTCACGGACGCCCAGGACTCGGTGTAGCCCTGGGGTCCCTCGGTCGCCGAAGCCTCGGGGGCGAACCGCAATAAGAAGACATCTCATTTGGATAGCCATCGGGTGCAGATGAGGGCCGCGGCGATGCTGGCGAAGGCTGCGAAGTGGTCGGCCTTGCGTTCGTAGC